>JANOHG010000516.1:0-1208 GCA_031406375.1 Archangiaceae bacterium
CGCCCATCACCCCCAGGCACAGCGGCCATGCCAGGTAGAAATGAAGGAACGCCGACAGGTACGCGACGAGCACGAAGAAGAACGCGTAGGTCACTGAGAGCAAGAAAGCTTCGTAGAACATCAAGCCGCGGCGGCGGCCCAGGCCGAGCACGAACCACAACCCGAAGAACGAAAGGAACGGAGCCCACGCGCGCCGAGCCATCGTCGCGATGATGGTGTCGTAAGACTTCTCACTGGGCAGAATGAGCCCGACAGCGACTCCAGATTCGAGCGCCGAGTAGCGCCAGTCGAACCCGAGCGCCTCATCGGTTTGGGTGATGGTCTGTGCGGAGAGCGTGCCTTGAGGAAAGTCGAAGTTGTCTCCACCCGTCACGCTCAAGTGAACGGCGATGTCGCGCGCCGCCAGCGTCGGGTCGAGGCGGTAGATGAAGCTGCCCAGCCCACGGGCTTTGTAACCAAGCGCGAACGCCACCTGCTCACCGCCCGGCACTCTTCCCGTCCACAGCAGGCAGGTGCCGTTCTCTTTCAGCTCGAGCTGTGCCGCCTTGCCGTTGACGGTGAGCTCGACGTCCGACAGCAGCACCTGCGACTTGTCGAACTCGATCGGAAAGATGAAGGCAACGTCTTCGTCATGGGTCGAACGGTTCGCGTAGCGGTAGTCGGCTCGAAACGTGAAGTCGAAGCCCGAGAAGTAGCGCAGCCCGCGTTTGCGGTAGTTCATCGCAGCGTCGACGCGCACGTGCTGTGAATCGAACGGCATCGGCTTGAGCTCGGTGAAGACCGAGCCGCTTTCCACCACACGCAGGCTCGGAGCGGGCTGGCGCACCGGCTCACCCCAGCGGTCTTCGACCCCTTGCGCGAGCTCGGTGTTCGCAAAATCGGCGCGCCCTTCGACCTGGGCGCTGACGATGAGGCCGGTGAAAAAGACGGGGAGCAGCGCGAACAGCAGATGGCTGTTCCAGATGAAGCGGAAGGTTGAACGAATCGGCCCGACCCTTCGTTGGGGCGGCGCAATGTTGGTTTCCATGGTCCAGATTCAACCCGCGGGGTGTGCGCGGGCGATGTCGGTGCGATGGAAGAATTGAGGATTGTTTGTGCAAACGCTGTGCAGCCCTCAACTCGACTTCGGAACGAACGCCTTCTTGCCGGCGAAGCGCAGACTACTGGCCCTGGAAGCGGGGCTCGCGCTTCTCGATGAAGGCGCCGAT
>JANOHG010000539.1:0-4346 GCA_031406375.1 Archangiaceae bacterium
CGCCAATCCTTGCGCGAACAGAGCTTCTTGTTCTCAACAAGGAAGAGGCATTCTCTCTCACAAAGAAAAATGACATCGCTGAGGCCTTAAGGAAATTGCATTCAGCAGGGGCAAGAACAATTGCCATCACAGATGGGAAAAACCAGATTTTTGTATTCGATGGCATTTTGCAGTATAGCTGCACCCCTCCGCAAGTAAAAGTGATTGATGCCACGGGTGCTGGGGATGCATTTGCGGCAACATTCCCAGTTGCGCGTAACTCAAGGGACTCAGATCGAACAACAGGCTTTCCCATTCGACGCTGGTGGAGGATCCGGCGCACCGCGAGCCGCTGGCGACTGCCTTGCGAGCGCGGATGGTCGACGGGCCAGACCATTTGGCCGAGCGGGTCGAGACGGTCGAGCAATGGGTGAAGCCGCTGGCAGAGCAAGAAAGGCGCATCGAGAAGCTGAAGAAGATTGGCAAGGCGGTGGCGAGCGTTCCGCGCGATAAGTTTCCCGAGAAGGCGCGGCCCTGGCTCGATCGTCTCTTCTCGGACGAGTCGCTCAAGCCAATCACCCTCGACAATCTGCCGCCTGCGTTGAAGGCGAGCTTCACCGAGGTCAATGGGCGCACCGATCGCGTGCTGCTGCTCTTCCCTTCGCTGAAGATCAACTACAACGACTCGCGAAACGTCCTCACCTTCGTCGATGAGCTGCAGAAGGTTGATCGTCCGAATGACGCGGTCATCGGAGGTGGGTTTCTCTTCATGGCGGAGATCATCCGTCTCGTTCACCATGAAGGGCCGCAGATTATTCTCGTCGTCGCGCTGCTGGTCGCGCTGGTGCTGTCTCCGCTGCTGGTTCGCCGGCCACTGAGGATTCCTCTCGTCGTCGGCACGGTGGGGGTCGTCGCCCTGCTTGCGCAGGCGAACCTCCTCGCGGTCGGAGTCCAGCTCAACATGCTCGACTTCGCGGCGCTGCCGATTACCATCGGAATTGGGTCGGACTACGTCGTCAATCTGCTCGGAGCGATGGACGCCTTCAAGACCGACGCCCGCCGCGCCTGCGCTCAGATGGGCGGGGCCATCTTCCTCTGCTCACTGACAACCACCATTGGCTACGCTTCGCTGCTGATGGCGCAGTCTGGAGCGCTGCGCAGCTTCGGCTGGGCAGCAATCTGCGGTGAGGTGATGGCGGTTGCCGCCGTCTTGCTTGTGTTGCCGGTGCTGATGGCCCGCAGAATCGAGCCCACCCCAAGCTGAAGCGATCGCGCCGGTTGTGTGGAACCGCTGAACTGAGCCGATCGCGTGCCTCGTGTTGAGGATCGCGGGCGGGGATACTCGGGCGAGCACGCACGGACTTCCGGGCTAGCAGTCCTCGCCAGCCTTCAATTGACCGCGGCCGGTGGAACCGGGAACGCATCGATGCGCGGCGATGGCGCGATGTGCGGCGCGCCGTTGATCTCGCTGACGGTGCCGGCAAATGCGGGTTTGCTCCACATGAAATAGAACTGTGTCGGCGCCAGCCCCGGCAGCGCGCTGACCTTGCGGTACAGGTCGTTGTCCTTCAGCAGCTTCTCGACGCCCGGCACCATCAGCAGCTTCTCGATCGGCAGCATCGTTCGATGTGCGATCGCGCGTGAGAGGCGCGAAAGCCACTTCGGTGGCGTGAAATAGAAGGGCAGCTTCATCAAAGGGGCCTCGAATACCTCGAGCAGATCGAGCCCACTTTCCTTGATCATCGGCTCGAAGTCGTCGCGTTTGGTGGCGTGCGAGCTCTCTTGGAAGATGATTGACGCGTTGGGGTTGAGGAACTTCGCGACGTCTCGATAGAAGCGCTTGTGAATCACCCAGCCGGGGTCCACGAGGCGAATCGCTTCGCGGTAGCTCTCATCGGTGCCATCCCAGTGCGGGGGATTGCTGACCACCAGGTCCCACCTCTCGGAGTCAGGAATGTCGTCGAGACAGTCTGACTGGTAGACCGAGACGCGATCTTCCAGGTGGTTCTCGCGAATCGTCGCTTCCACTGCTTTCACGGCCGCCGGGTTCACGTCGGCAAGGGTGAGGCGGTCGCACAAGCCATTGGCGAGCAGCGAGAAACCGATGAAGCCAGGTCCTGCGCAGTATTCGAAGACGTGGCCCACGGGGCCCACCTTCTCGCGGATAACGCCAAGGTATTGCTGGCCGAACGTCATTCCACCGCCATCGAGCTCAGGCAGGTAGTTGACTGCAATCTGGTTGTATTTCACTTTGTAATACATCGTGGCGCAGCTCCTCGTGGGCAAACCCGTGGGGCGTATTCGACCTTCTGCCATGGGGTCAACCGGCCGCGCGCACCATTTTCCTGCCTTTGCCCGGCCGGCCCTTGACCCTGCGCTGATTTTGAGGTCTGCGCACGTTCCCATGAAGGTACTTGGATACAACGGAGGCCTCGATGGCTATCCGTCGAAGTTCGACACTGGCCATGATGCAGCAGCGGCGATCGTGGTCGACGGGCGGGTGGTAGCAGCCTGCGAAGAGGAACGATTCTCGCGCGAGAAGCACAGCGCAAAGTTTCCGCGCGCGGCGATCGAGTTCTGTCTCAAAGAGGCGGGCTTGAAGGACGTCTCGGAGCTCGATCTTGTCGCCTACTACTTTTCGTACCCCCAGATGTTTCACTCGGGAAAGTACCGCGACAACAGCTCGGCGATGAACCTGTTTGCGCGACCGGCGCTGTGGATTCCCAATACGGCGATGAAGCTCTTCAACCGCTTCGCTGGCTATGACAACGATCGCAGTCGCCGCGCCTTCGAACGGAACATGGGCATGCGCCTGCGCGACGACCGCTTCAAAGCCGTCAACCACCACATGTGCCACGTCGCGAGCACCTTCTACGACTCGCCGTTCGAGCGCGCCCTGTGCGTCACGCTCGACGCAGAAGGCGAGAGCGTGTCGGGGATGATGGCGATCGCCAACGGCACCGACATCAACATCCTGCGGCAGACGTACGCCCCCAACAGCTTGGGCTACCTCTACGCATTCACCACGCTCTTCCTCGGCTTCGACAAGCACGACGAATACAAAGTGATGGGGCTTGCGCCCTATGGAAACCCGGCGCCGTACCGCGAGTATTTTCGCAAGCTCATCCACAAAGCGGCTGACGGCAGCTTCTCGGTCAGCCCCGGGCTTATCACCTACCTGATGGCGCGCGACGGTCTGCTCGGGCGTGACAACCAGGCGATGTACCCGCCCAGCATGACGAAAGGCTTGGGCCCGGCGCGCAAGAAGGATGAGCCAGTCACGCAGCGGCACATGGACATCGCGTCGGCGTTGCAGGAAGCGCTTGAAGACACCGTGCTTCACCTGCTGACCCAGCTGCGCAAAGAGACGGGTGAGAAGAACCTGTGTATGGCAGGTGGCGTGTCGCTGAATTGCAGCATGAACGGCAAGATTGCGCGCAGCGGCTTGTTTGAGCAGATTTGGATTCACCCCGCCGCACACGACTCGGGCACTTCGGTGGGCGCTGCGCTTTATGGGTACCACAACCTGCTGAAGCAGCCCCGCACGGTGAACACGAAACCTCAGGTGTACCTGGGGCCCGGACACCCAGACAGCGCGGTCGACAGCGCGCTTGTCGAGTTCGATTCGAAGATCAAACACACCCGTCCTACGGATCTTTACGAAGAGGTTTCGTCGGCGCTCGCGGCAGGGAAGGTCGTCGGCTGGTACCAGGGCCGAATGGAATGGGGCCCCCGCGCGCTCGGAAATCGCAGCATCCTCGCCGACGCGCGCCGCGACGACATGAAAGACGTCGTCAACCACGCAGTGAAGCTGCGTGAGGGTTTCCGGCCCTTCGCGCCGGCGTGCCTCGCCGAAGAAGCCGATAAATGGTTCGACATGACTGGCTTGCCCGACAGCCCATACATGCTGTTCGTGATGCAGGTGAAGGAAGACAAGAAGGGGAAGATTCCGGCGGTCACCCACATCGATGGCAGCGCGCGGGTTCAGACGGTGACGGCGGAACAGAACCCGAAGTTCCACCAATTGCTCACCGCGTTCCACAAGAAGACCGGCGTGCCGGTGTTCATGAACGCCATGGGGCGCGGCTCGCTGCGCCACGATCACAAGCTGGCGATGTCGCTGGCGCGCAAGCGGGCGTTCCGCGGCACCGATCTGCTGTTCGTGATCGGCACGCCGCTCGACTTCCGCGTCGGCTACGGCGCGGCCATCAACGCAGCCGCCAAGCTGGTGCAGGTGGATCGCGATCCGACCAAGATCGCGCAGAACCGCGACGCGGCGGTGCAGCTGCTCGGCGACGCACGGTCCATCCTGGACCAGCTCCACGACGCCTCCGACGCGTTGGCCGCCAAGTACGCCGGCTGGGTCG
>JANOHG010000588.1:0-4868 GCA_031406375.1 Archangiaceae bacterium
CCGCCCAGCGCCCAGGCGTAGGCCTCGGGTGCGTAGCCGATGGCCGTCTGCGGCCAGAGATTGAGCATCAGTCCCACCGCCCATTGGCCGCTGAACATTCCCACAAACACCGCGACGTTTAGCGCGGAGTTCACGCGCCCGACCATTTCCTTCGGGTAGCGGCGGGAGAACAGCGAATAGGACAGCACTACCGAGGTGGTGCAGCCGAAAAACAGGCTCCAGAGAACCAGCTCGCCCCAGCCGGCGGGAAATACAGCGTCAGCCTCACCTTGTCATGCCCCGCTTCCTGAAGCATTTGCCGCGCGAGAGCTACGTCGGTGTGCGGCTCGTGCACCCGTTCAATTTCCAGCAGTCCAGGCGGAGTGAGCGAACGCGCCACCTGCGCCCCTGGATGAAACTTTTCAACCAGCGCACGTACGTCGAGACCTGAACGAATTGCGCGCCGCACGCGCGCGTCATCGAACGGCGGCTGCTTGACGTTGAAGCCGAGGAACCAGGTCGACGGGGTGGACACAGTCGCGACTTGCGCAAGCTCGCCCAGAGAACCCGACCCGAGGTGCTCGGCGTGAAGGTAGGAAACCAAATGCACTTCCTGCCGCTTGAATGCGTCAAGCGAAGCCTGGCGATCCGCATAGAGGTGAAGGTCGATCTTGTCGAGCAAGGGCAACCCGACCCGATGGTACGAAGGGTTTTTCTCGAGCCGCAGCGTGTCGGGGCGGCCGGTGTCGATTAGCCGGTAGGGGCCAGTGCCTTGAAGCTTGCCCCCTTCACCGCGCCGGCTGATTCCCGTCGAAGGCAGCGCAAGCATCCGCAGGAAGAACGCGCGCGGCTCCGTAAGTCGGATTTCCAACGTCTGGTCATCGAGCACCTCGATGCCGACGACATCTCTCGCCTCCCCGCGACCCCACGCGTCCGCGCCTTCGACGTCCTTGAGCAGACCCACCTCGGGCGAGCCAACCTTTGGGTCCAGCAGCCGCTCGAAGTGGTCTTTGACGTGGCGCGCGTTGAAGGGCACGCCGTCGTGAAACAGCACATTGCGGCGCAAGTAGAACCGATATCGCTTCGCGGTTGGATCTGCTTCCCAGCGCTCGGCGAGATCCGAACCCAGCGTGCCTTCCTCGAAGCGAAGCAGTGTCGAGTAGATGGAGGCTGAGATTTCGGCCAACTGCAGGTCGGTGGTGAAGATGGGATCCAACCCGCGGGTCATCGACAGCTCGCTGCCGCGGTGAATCCCCGCGTGCAGCGTTCCCCCGGGTCGTGGCTGAGGGAGCTTGAACCGAAACACTTCGGCGTCCAGGCCGTCGGCCTCGTGGCCAAGCTGCTCGACCGTGCGCGACAGACCATCGGCGATGCGGGTCACCTTGCGCGCGTCTTCCCGAACTTCGGCGACTTCTTCTCCAATTTCTGCGTCGCCGCGCGCGAGCACGCTCTGGGCGCTGCGAATCTCGTCGATCGCCACGGTCAACCGCAGCACTGAGTCTGACAGCTGCCGGCCTGCCTTTACCTGTGCGTCGGCCTGGGACGCGGCCTCATGCGCTGTTTTTGCCATCTCGTGGGTCTGACGGCTCAACGCCTTGCCTTCCTCGAGTTGCGACGAAGAGAGCCGGGTCACCTCGGCGACGCGCTCTGAGACCTGCTTGCTCGCTTCAACTACCCGGCTGCCCTGCTCTTCCAGGCGTGCAGTTTCTGCAACCGTGGCCTCGACCGCCGAGAACGTGCGCTGGGTGATGCTGCGGATTTCCTTCAAGGCGATTGCCGCCTTGTCGCCCTGCTCCACGCCCGCGGTTGCCTGATCTTTCGCATCGGTCACCAACGCGACCGTTTTCTCGACGCCATCGCGTACGCGTTTTATCTGCTGACCAATTTCTCGCGTCGAACGCGCGGTGCGTTCGGCGAGGCTCCGCACTTCGGCGGCGACGACGCCGAAGGCCTTGCCACTTTCACCCGCCTGGCTCGCGATAATCGCTGCATTGAGCGCGAGCAGGTTGGTTTGATCTGCGATGTCTTGAATGACGTCAATCACCCGACCAATCTCGAGGCTGTTCCTGCCCAGCGCGTTGACGAGCTCCATGCTGCGCTTGACGGTGTCTTCGATGCGGTACATCGCCTTGACGCTGTCGGCGACCAGCAGCTCGCCGCGCTCGGCAGTGTTCGTCACTTCGCGCGCCAAGCCGCCCGTCTCTTCCGCGCGCCGCCGCACTGCATCGATGCCACCTTCAACCGACGAGACGAAGTCTGCTGTTTGCTGTGCGAACGCGCTCAGCGCCGTTCCGGCCGACACGATGCCGGCCGCGCGATCCGAGACCGTCTCGACTTTCTCGCTCGTCTTTCGAGCGGCGGCGTCGAGCTTCTGCAGCGCGGTGGCGACCTGTTCGATCCGTTCGGTCATCTCGGTCAACGAGCCGGTCGTTTCCTGTGCGAAGGACTCGAGTTGGTTCACGCGCTTTCCAGCACCTGACAGGCTCTCGCCCATGCTCGAAACGGCAGTCTGCGAACGATCCACTGCTGACTGCTGACGTCGCGCCGCCTCGAGCAGTGAGCGCGCTTCAGTCTCGACGTCGCGACTGGTGCGGTGAATATTCTGGGTCACCCGCTGAACCTGGGCGAGCGCGCGCCGCAGCGAAAGCGTCAAGCGGTGAAGCTCGGTGTCTTCGCTGCGCCCAGTGCCCGCCAGCTGCGTCAGGTCTCCCGCCGCCAGAAGGTCAAGCTGCACCCGCAGCCGTTCAGCCCGACGCTGAGCCCACTGAAACCAGGTGAGGTACCCAAACAGGGTGAAGCTGCTTGTGGTGCAGGTGACGAGCACCGCCCAGCCCAAAGCAGGAATTGGCATGAAAGCCGACATCAGAAGGCCCGCAAGCAGACTTGCCGCGAGACCTCCGCCAAGTCCGAATGCGAACAGGTACCTCCGTTTGCCCATGAGCGAGCGTGACCTTACTCGGGTCGCGGGCGTTCTTTGTCGATGCACTTGTGGCGAGGCGACGAAACCGTCGGCAGGCCGGCCGCTGCGGCGCCACGGTTTCGGCGAGAATGCGCGCATGCGCTGGTTGCTGTTCTTGCTCGCGGTTCCCGGGTCCGACGACCGCTTCATCCATTTCCTCGCGGGCGTGCCAGTGGGTGAGATTCAGCTGATTCGCGAAGGCAATCAGTACACCTATGTCTCGCGACATTTTTTCCGCGCCGGCGCCAAGGCGGTCGAGAGGTTCTCGCCTTCGGGGCGCGACAACCCGGTATGGGCCTCGGAATCGCTGCTCAAGGTCTCTGCCGAAGGGTGCTGGAATGCGCAGGATGAGCTCACCTTGCACCGTGGGCAGGTTTGCGTCACCCAGGCGGGCCCGACGGCGAAGGGAACCCTGTTGGGTCAGCCCTTCACCGCCCGGTACCATCGCGGTGCATTGCAGGAGCTCGAGGTGGGAGATTCGCGGTTCTCTCGCAACGCTGCGCCGGTGGCGTTCGCGGATCCATTCGGCGAAGGCGTCGCGGTGATGGGCAGCGGAGACGCCCTTGCTCTGAACCCTCCGCTCAAAGGAGCGCGACGCGCGAGGCCAACGCCGACCGGTGGAAGCGAAGACTGTCTGGGGGCCGCCAACGCGTACCTGAAGGAGCACCCTGAGTTCGAGCTGGTGCTTGGGCTGCTCGATGACGGATAGCGCGGTTGGGCACATGCCTGGGTCAAGCACCGCACGACGGGCGAAGAGCTCGACCCGTCTCGGCCGCCCACCACGGCCGGTGCTCCGCGGTACCTTGGCCTGCCCAGCGGCGAAGCGGCCCGCGTCTACCTCGACCTGCTCACCAGCCGCCGCACGCTGCGACGCGTTCCGTAGGCTGAGCCGATGCCTGGGCGTCGTGACGACTCAGAGCTATCGGACGTCTTTGGACGGTGAGCTTGATGCAAGCGACATCAGGCCGCACGAAGAAGGCACCCGCTACGGAATCGAGGCGTGCACCGAGGACACAATTTGACTCAGAGAATGAACCACGGAGAGGAAGATCAAACCTGCGAAATCCGATTGGTGCGCGGAGGGGAAGTGACCTTGAACCCGCGCAAGTGACGAGTTGGTGTGCCTTGACGCCGGTGAAGCGGGGGCGAAGCGAAGGGTAGAAGCGTGGCGGCGCTGGCACGTGGTGCGTCGGCGAGGCGGACGTTTAGTTGAGGCAGAGCGCGAGCTGCGGCGGACGTAGTGCCCCCACGCCTCGCCGGGTGCTTTCTGCAATCCGACGAAGATCAACACCTGCGGCGAAGGGTGCGTAAGAATGTACGTTGAACGCGTTGACTGACTACCTATGATCGATTTCAGCGCGTAGGCCCGCCCGCGATGTGGCTGAGGAACTCGCGGGGAAGCGCGAGGTGATATCTTTTTACGATACTTCCCAGATACATCGGCCAGCTCCACGTGCCGTCGGTGAGAGTGCTTGGATCACCAATGATTGTTTTTCCGTCGCCGCTCTCCAGGGCATCCCTGACGATGCCCGGAGAGAAGTACATGACCTTTCCGCTCTCCAGGTAACGAACGACCGCGTCTTCGCCTTCGGCGCCCTGGGCTCGAATGAACGCAGCAATGCTAGGGTGCTCGGCGCATTGGGTGGTGTCGCGGTCTCCGGAGCCGATGTAGTTGAGATCAATGTCGACGGAGAGCCGCGGCACTTCGAAGAGAAACAGGTTGAGCGCCGTGCCGCCCTTGAGCGCGATGCGCGGACGAAGGAAGGCGTTCGAACGTAGCGTCTCCAGCAGGTTCAGCAGGCGAAAGACCTTCTCCAACGAGTCGGGTCGAAAGCCGAGCGTTGCAGCGGTTTCCTGGATCTCTTCAGCGCCGAACTTCATGCGACCTCTTCCCACGAACGCGTGAGAACCTGCTCCGGAACGATCAGGT
>JANOHG010000251.1:0-3341 GCA_031406375.1 Archangiaceae bacterium
CGAGAGGCAGCCCACGAATCTGCTCGGGGCTCATGTACCCGAACTTCCCCTTGAGAATCCCCGCCTGCGTCTTCGTCGCCTTCCCCGCGGCTTTCGCGATGCCGAAGTCGATCACCTTGACCTCGCCGTCGTAGCTGATGAGCGCGTTCTGCGGCGACACGTCACGATGGACGATCGTCATGTCGCGGCCCTGCCGGTCTTTCTGGCGGTGCGCGTAGTCGAGCCCTTCGCAGCACTTGGCAATCGAATAACAGGTCAACGGAATCGGAGCCGGCTCGCCCTTCTTGCGACACCGATCGAACACCGCACGCATGTCCTTTCCCGAAATGTATTCCATCGCGATGAAGTACGAATTGCTGATCTGCGCCAGTTCGTAAACCTGCGCGATGTTCGCGTGGTTCAGCTGAACCGTGATCTTCGCCTCGTCGATGAACATCGAGATGAACTCTTCATCTTCGGCGATGTTCGGCAAGATTCGCTTGATGGCGACGACGCGCTCGAAACCGCCCGCGCCAAACGTCTTCCCACGCCACACCTCGGCCATGCCGCCGATGTTGACCCTATCGAGGAGCAGGTACTTCCCGAAGGGGATCGGGTTTCTCTTAGGAGCGTTCAAAGGGATTTTTGACTTTTCGTAGGGGTCCGCAAACGGACAGTGGAATGTATCGACCGGGATCAAACACCGTCAACGACCGGAATCAGCTGTTTCAATGCCTTCAAGACCCCTCGCAGGGCCCTCAAGGTCCAACGGATGCGGCTCATCAACGTCTAAGGGCTCCTCAGTAGGCTCGGCATTCACTACCCCTACCACTGGCTCGCCCTTGTGAGTGAAAAGCGAAGGAACCCCGAAATAGGTGCCCATCGGCAAGCCCACCGCCGAAACCCAGGCTTGGCTCGCATCTGCCGAAAGACAATAAAACAGGGTTCCCACCGGCTCGCCCTTCACCTCGGTGACCGGCCCTGTACAGCCCTGTCTTACCACCACTGACCACGCCTTCACCGGTTCGCCGTTGACGAGGTAGGGAGGCGAACCAAACTGGGTGGCCATTGCCTCCAACTCGCGTGGGCTGGTGGGCACCGTGGTGGAACTCGAGGCACGGCTGGCTGCTTCAGCGAGGCCCGCAATGGTGAGAGTGGTGCGTTCCGCCGCATTCAAGGGCGACTTCGCGGCGTTGAACAAGAACAGATCCACGAACAGCACCACCACAGTGACGATTGGCATCAGGCGATAGCCACGCCAGGCGCGGTCGCGCTTTTGAACTATCCCAACCACCCCCGCCGCGAACCCGACTCCGGTCGCCAGCAGCGACCCGAGCGCGAACACCAGACTCGGAGGCTCGAGGTACGCAGAGACCTCGGCAGACTGCGCTCGCAACGCGTCGAGCGCGTCACCGCCGTAGAGCCACCCCAACACCAGCGCGCATCCCGCGTTGATGAGCAGTGCGACCCGGGGGTTCATCCGGCAAGCGTCCTGGCGGGATCAATCGATGCCGCCTGACGACTGGGGAACCACGCGCCCGCCAGCGAACTGAACACGCCCAGCGCGATTCCCCCAGCGACCAGCGCCCACGGCGCTTGAAAAAACGTGTCGGGCTTGAATGGAAACTGCGGCAACAGCCGCGCGGCCGCGAGATCGATGGCCCACGCAAAGGCAATCGCGACCACCGAGCCAGCGATTCCCCCAACCAATCCCAGCGTCGCCGCCTCGGCCAGAACCAACGCGCGAACGTCTGTTTTGCTGGCTCCCACCGCGCGCATCACCCCGAACTCTTTGGCGCGCGCGCGCACCGACGCCGACAACGCGTGCGCGATGTTGATCGCCGCGAGCAAACAGATCAACGCTGACAACAGCGCCATCGCGAACGTCGTCACCGTCACCGCCGCGCCCGCATTCTCAGCCATCCGTCGCTCTTGATCGTCAACGCGAAACCCCATCTCTTTGACCGCCGCCACGATGGTGGGAACCGCCGATGCGTCGTTCGCCTGCAGCGTGACCGCCGTGTACGTCTGCGAGTCGAGGCCCGCTGCTTTGTTCAAGCGCACCGCGCTCGCGAGCGGAATCGTCAGCCCTGCGAGCATTCCGCGATCCGAAAGCCCCACCAACTGCATCGCGCTCTGGCTCACGGCGCCGGTCGTCGTCTGGGTGACGAACGATTTTCCGATTTCGATGGGGAATCCGAAACCCACCAGCATCGTGGAAGACAGCTGCGGCAGGCTGCGCGCCGGCGCGAAGGTCTTGTTGTAAATCTCGAGCAGCCGCGTCGCTGCGATCGCCGGAATCGGCTGGCCCGATGGCGGATCCGAAAAATCCCCCAGCGCAACGTCGGCCTTGACCAACTCGGTGTCTACCCCTACCGCCAGCACTTCGATTCCCATGTAGAGCTTGGCGCCGAAGAAGTCTCCGTTGTACCGACTGACCGCGGGAACCCTCAGGTTCATTTTTCGATAAGCGGCTTTCACTCCGCGCAGTCTTCGCAGCCTCTCGACCGCGGTCTGGTCAATGGTTCCTCCCAGCAGGCCGCCAAGCGTGACCTGAGGCGGCACGACCTCGATCAGCTGCGCCTCGACGGGGAAGACCTTCTCGCGCACCACCCGCGAAATGCCCATTCCCAACGCGACGAAGAAGACCAGCGACGCGATGCCAACCGCAACTCCGAAGACGCTCGAGGCCGCGCCCCGGCGATCGCGGCGAATCGACAGACGCACCAGCTTCGAGAGCGCCTTGCGCTTCACGCGAGCCTCCCTTCCTTCAGCTGCAGCACCCGCTTTGCGGCAGCGCTCACCCGTTCTTCATGCGTCACCGCTAAGACCGTCAGCCCTTCGGCGTTCAGCTGGCCGAAGAGCGCGATCACTTCGCTGCCCGTCGCCGCATCGAGGTTGCCGGTTGGCTCGTCGCAGAACAGCACTTTGGGCCGGGTGAACAGCGCTCGCGCGATCGCAACCCGCTGCCTCTCGCCGCCCGACAGCTGGGTAGGAAGTCGGTCGCGCTTGGTGTTCAAGCCCACCCGATCAAGCGCCTCACGCGCGCGCGCCTCAACTTCATCGTCCGCGCTGGCGCCGCCGAAGAACGCCGGCAGCGCCACGTTGTCGGTCGCGCTCAGCCCAGGCACCAGGTGAAATGACTGAAAGACGAACGCCACCTGCTGGTTGCGAAACCGCGACAGCGCAGCGTCCGTGAGCCCAGTCAGCTTGGTTCCTGCAACGGTGACTTCACCCCGGTACTCGGCGTCAAGTCCCCCCAGAATGTGCAGCAGCGTCGACTTCCCGCTGCCTGATCGACCCATGATTGCGACGAACTCACCTGCAGCGATCGACAGATCGACGCGGTCGAGCACGGTGAG
>JANOHG010000727.1:0-3649 GCA_031406375.1 Archangiaceae bacterium
CAGAGCAACAGAGCAACAGAGCAACAGAGCAACAGAGCAACAGAGCAACAGAGCAACAGAGCAACAGAGCGTATGCGTTCGGCGAGGACCGTTGCGCCAAGTTGAGCCGTGCGGCGTATTTGCAGCGCCCGCCACGGCGAGATTTGAGATCTGAGCGCAGTTCCGTGTCGCACTCGGAGTTGGGACTTGGCCGGTCGGGGTTCGCAGCGCTAATTCATGTTCCCCTCCCACTTCCGCAACCTCACCTGCGCTCACTCCCTCTATCGCATGCAGCGAAACCGTCGCCGAGGAGCCGGATTCGTTATGCAAGTCCGGATCTGCGGAGGCCTCTGCGCACCCGGCTGCTTCTACGTTCGTGAACGGGCGCATCGCCTCGTTTATGGAGGCAACGTGCGCCAGCCGTCTGAATCGTGCAGGGCCCGCTAAGTTCGCAGCGTCATGCGCATCCACCTCCTTTCCTGGCTGATCCTCGGGCTGTTCTCATCGGCCTGCGCCACGACGTCTGTTCCCGCGAGGCCAACGCTCACCCACCGCATCTCTGGCAAGACCACTTCCCTCGAAGGACTGAGAGGCAAGGTGCTCGTGCTGAACTTCTGGGCCGAGTGGTGCAAGCCCTGAATCAGCGAATTCCCGGCGCTCCTGCAGCTCACCCGCGAGGCGGGCGATCAGGTGATCTTTCTGCCAGTCTGGTACCTGCCGCAGAGCGAGCTCGATTGGAGGGTCAAAGAGTGGGTCGAGCGCCAGGCCCCCCCCATTTCCCACCCAGGTGTGGTGGGAAAATGCCGAGCTTCATCGCGCGTATCCGCATCCGAGTATCCCGCTCACGATCGTGCTCGGCCGCGATTGCAGTGAGCTCGAGCGCTTCAAAGCTCAATTCACAAAGAGCAGGACGTCGAGCGTCTGCGGCAGGCGATCCAGCGGGGGCTGTCCGTGGCGTACGTGCCCAGTCCGTGATCAGTCGTCGATCACCACCGACACCGAAGAGCTCTGCCCATCGCGGTGAGCAAAAACGGCGTGGATGGTGTGCGTTCCCGGCGGTCAAGGCGGCGCGCGCCCTCGTGGCTGACGCGCGAATCTTCGGCAGGCGCGCGCAATGGCGAATAGAGCCCGATTGACTCTATTGTCTACGCAGTAACGCTCAGTCGTTCGCGGGTCCTAGAGTTCGCCGACCATCTTCTCGGGGCGCACCCAGAGATCGAACTGCTCGGCAGTCACAAGCTTGTGCTCGATCGCCACTTGCTTAAGCGTCTTGCCTTCCCTGTGCGCCGTCTTCGCAATTTTCGCGGCGTTGTCGTAGCCGATGTGCGGGTTGAGCGCGGTGACCAGCATCAGACTCTTCTCGAGGTTCTCTTTGATGCGCGGTGCGTTCGGCTCAATGCCCACCACACAGTGCTCGCGGAAGCTGTTCATTCCATCGGAAAGCAGCCGGCACGACTGCAGGAAGTTGTGAATCATCAGCGGCTTGAAGACATTGAGCTCGAAGTTCCCCGACGCACCGCCGAGGGTAATCGCCACGTCGTTTCCCATCACCTGACCGCACAGCATCGTCAGCGCTTCGCACTGCGTGGGGTTGACCTTGCCTGGCATGATGCTGCTGCCTGGCTCGTTTTCCGGAATGACGATTTCGCCCAGGCCCGACCTCGGCCCAGACGAGAGCCAGCGAATGTCGTTGGCTATCTTGAAGAGGGCGGCAGCGAGGCTCTTCAGTGCTCCATGGGCGTGAACGAGTGCATCGTTCGCCGCGAGCGCCTCGAACTTGTTCGGCGCAGTGATGAACGGAAGTCCGGTGAGGGTCGAGATCTCACCGGCAACCCTTTCGGCGTAGCCCTTCGGTGCGTTCAGCCCCGTGCCTACCGCCGTGCCCCCCAACGCAAGCTCGAACAGATGAGGAAGCGCAGCTTCGACGTGCCTGAGCGCCTGGGACAACTGAGCCACGTAGCCTGAGAATTCCTGGCCGAGGGTTAACGGCGTCGCATCTTGAAGATGGGTACGGCCAATCTTCACGATGTCTCTGAACGCTTTCGACTTGGCGTCGAGCGCCTCATGCAGCGACTTGAGCGCCGGTACCACGGTGCGAACCATCGAGTCGGCCGCAGCAATCGACATCGCCGTCGGAAACACGTCGTTGCTCGACTGGCCCTTGTTGACGTCGTCATTGGGGTGAACCTTGCGTCCTTCTCCCCGCTCACCACCCATCACTTCCGACGCGCGGTTCGCGAGCACCTCATTGACGTTCATGTTCGTCTGGGTCCCGCTGCCGGTTTGCCAGACGGACAACGGAAACTCGCCGCCCCATTTCCCCGCGAGCACTTCGTCGGCCGCCTGGTCGATTGCTTTCGCCTTCTCGACAGACAGCGACTTGTTCTCGGCGTTCACCCGAGCCGCCGCTTTCTTGGTCAACACAAGCGCAGAGAGCAACGCCCAAGGCATCTGCTCGGTGCTGATGTGAAAGTGGTGAAGGCTGCGCTGCGTCTGCGCTCCCCACAGGTGCTCTGCAGGGACTTCGATGGGGCCAAAGGTGTCTTTCTCGATTCGGAATTTGGGGTCGGACATGCCGGGGATTTAAGTCAGGTGTCCTCGGCACGCTACGGCGACCGCACAGCGCCGTCGTTCGGGTCGGCCGAGTGCTCCAGGCCGACTGTCGGTGGGACGCGCTCGCTGCACTCAGCGAAGTTCCACACTTGCTGAAGGTGACGCCAACGCTCGACGTCGTTCCGCCGGTGCCGCTTGGGGTTCCTGCATCCACCACGCTCGAAGAAGTCGAAGAGCCCGCGCTGCGACGCGCGAGGCGGCTGAAGCGCTCGACGCAGGGAACTAAAGCTTGATCCGAGCGATCCCTTCGCGAATGAAGCTGCCCAGATAAAGCCAGCCGTCGTGCTCGACCGCAGTCGAGATCGGCGAGTAGCTGTCGACGGCGCGGTACTGCAAGCTTTCGACTGGGTTGCCCGTCTCATCCACGGCGACGACGATTGCATGCCGTTCGGGTGCCGGCTGCACCGCCGTCGGCAATCGTGAAATGACTTTGCGCAGTGAAGGCCACGCGGCGAGCGCGTCGACCAGCGCGTTGCGAGGCGAGCCAAGGGCGACCCAGAACACACGGCGGTTCTTCGAGTAGCGCACGTTGTCGGGAAAGCCAGGCAGCTCGGCGAAGAGTTCCTTCTTTCCCGACTGCGCGCCCTTGATCCAGATCTTCCACAGCCGATACGTGCCCATCTCAGCGACCACCACCCACTGCGCGTCAGGCCCAAGCGCGACGCCGTTGGCAAAGGAGAACCCCTCGGCGATGCGGGTCACCTGCCGGGTCGCAGGATCGTACTTGAGCAAACGCCCGGTGGTCTGGTGCTCGAGCAGATCCTCGGTGAAGCGCTCAATCGAGAATCGCGACGACGCGTCGCTGAAATAGATGAGGCCCTCTGCGTCGATGTCGAGATCATCGACGAACGCGAACGGCACTCCGCCTTCAGTGGTGGCGAGGGTCTCGAGCGTGCCCCCCGCGTCGAGCGCAAGCAGGCCCTTGTGCGCGTCGCAGATGATCAGCCGGCCGTCAGGGTGGTACGCGAGCGCCAGCGGTCGCCCGCCGGTATCGACAAGCACCTCGGGCTCATCGCTGCCCGCCCCGAGCCGAACGACGCGGCCGTCAGCGAGGCCG
>JANOHG010000742.1:0-4689 GCA_031406375.1 Archangiaceae bacterium
CAGCGCGAAGTACGCCGCCGGCTCGAGTTGAAGACTCCGATAGTGGTCGAACAGGTGACCGGCGAGGAATCCTGACCCGACCGTGATTTCCGTCAAGGCAGGTTCCCGCGCGGCCCAGTTGACGCTTCCGGTACCGCCGCCGTTGAAGAGCGCGGCCGGCAGTCCCTCAAAAGACAGGGCGCGGGCAAACGCGCCGCGCCTCGCCTCGACCTGAGGCCGCGAGAGCAGCTTCAACAGCCACTTGAACGGGTTGTCATCGGTCATTCCGGCGATCTGCGCCTCGTACGCTTGCAGCCCGTGGAAGCGCAGCGACGGAGAAGTGAGGATTCTGCGCGCGAGGCCCACCACTTCGGCGACGCTTCTCAGCGGGCTGCGCCGCACTCCGAGGTGAAGCCACTCGAAGGGGCGGTACGACATGTCGACGTCGATTACGACCGGCAGGTTGACGCCCGCTGCCGCGGCCACCGCTGACAGCGCGTCCGTCTGTTCTGCTGAATCGACCGCCACCGCCGCCAGCCCGTGTTGATTTGCGCGTACCAACGCCTGCAAGTCTGACAGCTGCACAGTCGGGTACGCCAGCAACAGGTTCTTGAACCCCTGCAAGGCAAGAAACTCGGTTTCAGCCGCAGTGTACGTCATCAGACCTTCGACCGTGGGCCCGACGCGATCAACCAGGTACCGCAAAAGCGCGGGGCACCGAACCGACTTCGAGGCGATGCGCAGCCGCTTCCCCTGTGCGCTTGCCACCAACCGGTCAACGTTGCGATCCATCGCGTCGAGATCGACCAACGCCGTCGGCAGCGGCTCGCCCGCAATCGCCTTCTTCAACCGCTGATAACCGTTGCTGGACATCGACTGATTTTGCCCCTTCACCGTGCGTGCACGACGCCATTAGGTCGCCTTTCAATGGCACGCGTCGAGGTGTTTCGGCGCCTCACCCGTGGTATCCGAACGCCATGCGCATCGCAAAAGCAGTCACCGCTCGGACGGTCATTCGCAATCAAAGCCCGGTCGACCTGCGCCTGTTACCCCCCATCGAGGTCAGCACCGAAGCCGAGGTGGGTGAAGCGGTGGCTTTCGCACGTGGCGCGCAATCGGCCTGGGCGCAGCTCGGGTTCGAGAAGCGCGCGAAGCTGATGAAGCGTGCCGGGCGAATCATGCTCGAGCGCCGGCAAGAGCTGCTTGAGCTTCTGCATGACGAAGCGGGAAAACCACCCGGCGAGGTGCTGATGGGTGAGGCGCTGGGTGCGCTGCAGTTCATCTCTGATTGGATCACCGTGGCGCGGCCGTTTCTGAAAGAAAAAAAGGTGCCCATCTCGGTCGTCGCCTTCCCGGGCAAGAGCGCGGTCGTGCAGTCGGTGCCGCGCGGCGTGGTGGGAATCATCGCTCCGTGGAACTTCCCCTTGGCGAATTTCTTCAAGCCCGTCTTCGCTGCGCTGCTGTGTGGCAACACGGTGGTGCTCAAGCCCAGCGAGTTCGCGCCTCGCACCGGAGCTTGGTTCGTTGGGGTGATGCGAGAGGTGTTGCCCGCGCACGTGCTGGGCTGCGTGCAGGGTGATCGCGTGGTCGGAACTGCGCTGATTCATGCCGGCATCGACGCGCTGACGTTCACTGGTTCTTCAGCCTCAGGTCGAGTGGTCGCGCGGCTGGCAGGCGAGCTGCTGATTCCCTGCAGTGTCGAGCTTGGGGGAAAGGACGCCGCAATTGTTCTCGCCGACTGCGATCTGAATCGCACCGTTGCAGGTGTGATGCATTGGTCGCTCACCAACGCGGGTCAGGCGTGCGGAGACATCGAGCGCGTCTACGTCGAAGAGTCGATCGCGGATAGATTCGTCGAGCAGCTGGCCAACGCCGTGTCGCGCCTTCGGGTCAGCTCGGGAACCCCTCAAACCTCGGACGTCGGCCCGCTGGTGACCCGCGCGCAGCTCGAGGTCGTCGAAGCGCACGTGGGCGATGCGATCGCCCGCGGCGCGAAAATCGTCTGCGGGGGAAAGCGCACCGGCAAGGGCCTGTGGTTCCAACCGACGGTGATTGATTACTGCGCGGATCCAAAAATGCTGGTGTTGACCGAGCCGACCTTTGGGCCAGTGATTCCCATCGTCCGCGTCGCGGACGCCGACGAAGCGGTGCGGCTCTCGAATGCCTGCGCGTACGGGCTGAACGCTTCAGTGTGGTCGAAGAATTTGAAGCGAGCCGATGAGATCGCCCGCCGCCTCGAAGTCGGCACCGCGTTCATCAACAACCACGCCTTCACCGGCGCGATCCCCGCGGCCGCCTGGGGAGGCGTGAAGAAAACCGGCTCGGGAATCGCCAACAGCACCTTCGCGCTGCACCACTACACCCGGCCGCGCACGGTCGTCACCGATCGAAACAGCAAGGCCGATGCCTGGTGGTTCCCGATGGATGGCGCGCTGGAAGAGCTGGGAAATCGTCTGGCCGAAGCACAGGTCGGCAACCTCCTTGCGGCACTGAAGGTGCCCCTGCTGATTGCGCAGCGTCAACGCAGGGTGAAGCAGTTCGCCCGCCCGGCATCGCCGGGAGTGACGCAGCTGCCGCACGCAGAGGAACCCCGACCGCGACCCTTCGCCTCGCTGCGGGTCAAGGTGCGTGCAGCGCTGGAAAAGCTCGCGGTACAGGCCCAGCCTCCACTGTCCACGATTGAGCGCAACTGGGGCCGGGCGGCAATGAGCGCGATTTTTTCAGGTGACGCCTTGTCGCCGTTGCCACCGCTGCCGCACAACGAAGCGGAAGATGCGGTTGACGAGATTTACGAAGCGCTGCCCTTCCCCGCCAACGTGGGGGTGCGTGCCAGCCTGTGGACCGTGGGCCTGGCGCCGATGGTGCTTCTTCGAAAGTGGGTCACCTTCGATCAGCTCAAGCCCGAGGAACAAGTGAAGCTGCTCGCTGGCTTCGCGAAGGGTGACTCGTACGTTCTGCGGCAGATTGCCCTGGTGCTTAAGACCACCGGCGCGTTGTCGCATGTCAGCACCACACGCTTTCACGCTGCCGTTCCTTCGATTCGAGGCTGAAAACAATGTCTGCCCAGCGCAAGTTCAGTACCCCCACCTACCCAGATGACTGGCAGATGTTGCCCGAAGGTTCGGTTGTCGACGGCGCGCGCGCGACGCGCGACGTCACCGATGTCGCCGACTACGTCATCATCGGCTCTGGAGCAGCGGGAGCCACCGCGGCACTCTCGCTGGCCAGCAGCGGCTTTTCAGTGGTGATGCTCGAAGAGGGGCCCTGGGTTCGGACCCGTCAGTTTGGCGCCGACATGTTGCAAGCGATGAAGACGATGTTCCGCGAAATGGGCGGAAGCATGACGGTCGGCAAGGCGATGTTTCCAATCATCCAGGGGCGCTGCGTTGGGGGCAGCACCACCATCAACTCGGCGATAGCCTGGCGGGCGCCCGAGAAGATAATCGACGCGTGGAAGACCCACTACGGGCTCAAAGACACCATCACCCCCGCGCAGCTCGAAGCCCATTACCTCGAGCTCGAGAGTTCGCTGTCGGTGAAGCCCGTCGAAGATGCGGTGTTGGGAGTTCAAAACCAGCTCTTCGCCGAAGCAGCGATGAAGCTCGGCATTCGCGCCGAAAGAATCCAGCGGTACGACGGGGGTTGTGACGCCACCGCAAGCTGCATCACCGGCTGCCGAACCGGCAAGAAGCTGTCGATGAACGTCACCTACGTGCCGCAGTCCCTTCACAAGGGCGCACGGATGTACACGTCGGCCAAGGCGCTGAAGGTCGAGTCGGAGTACGGGCGAGTGACAGCGGTGCGCGCGCGCCTGCTCGCACCCGGAAGTCCGCAGCTTCGGGTGTTGGCGCGACGCGGGGTCATCGTCGCGGCCAGCGCGGTGCAAACTCCGGGCGTCCTGAGCCGCAGCGGCGTGAAGTCTGCCGCGCTCGGCAAGCACTTTCAGGTTCACGTCGTCTCGAGTCTGACGGCGGGCTTTCATCGGGTCGTCAACATGGACCAAGGCGCCACGCAGGGGTTCAACAGCACCCACTTCGGGGAAAGCGAGCGGTTCAAGACCGAGGTCGTCTCGCTGCCTCCTGAGCTGCTGGCGGTGCGGCTTCCCGGGGTCGGGCCCGAGTTGATGAGGAACCTGCTCGACTATCGCCATGCGCTCAACTGGGGCGTGGTGGTGCGAGCGGATTCGGAAGGGAAGATCCACTCGGTGCTCGGGCGCGATGTGATTGCCTACAGCCCCAGCCCGACGGACATGGCGAGGATTCGAAGAGGCTTAAGGGTGCTAAGCGAGATGATGTTCGCGTCGGGCGCGAAGGAAATCTGGCCCTCGGTTCAAGGGATGCCGACGATGCGTTCCGCGGACGACCTGAAGGCGTGGGATTCGGCCTCGCTGGATCCAAAGGACTACGGGCTGATGGCCTCGCATTTGTTCGGGTCAGCGCGAATGGGCCCTGATGCTTCGACCAGCGTGGTCGGCCTCGACTTCCAAGTTCACGGACTGCGAGGGATGTACGTGCTCGACAGCAGCATTTTTCCGACCAACCTCGGGATCAATCCCCAACACACCATCATGGCCGTCGCTCGGCTGGCTTCGACACGAATTGCCGAAATGCCGCTGCCCGCGCGCTGAAGTCGACGGCCGACAGGCCTACATCGAGATCTGCCCGTCGACGACGCGACCGGTGTGAATCTTGTCGGCAGCACGCGAGGCCG
>JANOHG010000743.1:0-1663 GCA_031406375.1 Archangiaceae bacterium
CCGGAAAGCGAGCTGCGGCTGCGGGTGCTGCGGTTGGTCATTCTGGCAATCGTGGCTGCTCTCGCCGCGCGCGCGCTTTCCCGTTCTGGCCGTGCAAGTTCGAGCGCCCACTAGGGTTCTCTGCGGTGTCTGGTCCGCCAACCTCTCATCACGAGAGCGCAGAGGCGCTGCACCAGAATAGAGGCTTCAGTGTCTTACCGTTTCGAAAGCTTGAGCGCGCTGACACCGACCAACGCCCACCCCGTCAGCAGCAGCAGGCCTCCCAATGGAGTCACCGCGCCGAGGACCTTCAGGTTGCTGAGCGTCATCAGATAGAGGCTGCCGGAGAAAAGAACGATTCCCGCGGTGAAGAGCCAACCCGCAAGCCGCGGAGCAACCCCTTCGACCTTCGCGGCCAGCACGGCGGTGAACGCGACGGCGAGCGCGTGAATGAGGTGGTACTTCGACGCGGTGTCCCACCACCCAAGCCGAGCGACCGCTTCCGGTGCGTTCTGGAGCAGCTTCTTCACCGCATGCGCTCCAAACGCGCCCAGCGCGACGCCGATAAAACCCAGGATGCTGGCGAGCACGGCGAGCGAACGGTTCATCGGCGGGCGATTAACACGCGCACTGGGGTAAGGGTTTGGTCGGAAACCTGATCCATGGGCGAGCCATTCAGGTCTGCTTGACTTGGTTGCTGATCTCCCGTATCCGGCCCTCCCTTTCGGGCAGAACCTGTCCGCAACGCACCAAGGATCAACCGTGTACGCAGTCATCAAAACCGGTGGGAAGCAGTACCGCGTCGCAGAGGGCGACCTTCTGCGAATTGAGAAGATCATCGGCGATGTTGGAGCCGACGTGAGTTTTGACCAGGTCTTGATGCTCGGCGGCGATGCCCCGAACGTTGGCCGCCCCCTCGTTGCGGGCGCCAAGGTTTCCGGGAAGATTGTTCGCCAGGACAAGGCGAAGCGCGTCCTCCACTTCCGCAAAGAAAAAGAGGGCTGGACGCGTGCACGCGGTCACCGGCAGCCCTTCACTGAGGTGAAGGTCACCTCGATCCAGGGTTAAGGAGAAACAATGGCTCATAAAAAAGGGCAGGGCTCGACTCGAAACGGGCGCGATTCCAACTCGCAACGCCGCGGAGTCAAAGTGTTCGGCGGCCAAGATATTCCTGCGGGCAGCATTCTCGTTCGTCAGGTGGGCACCGTGGTTCATCCGGGCAAGAACGTGAAAGTCGGTCGCGACTACACGCTCTACGCGACCATCAGCGGCGTCGTGAAATACGAACGGTACGCGAAGAACAAGAAGCGCGTCTCGGTGTATCCCGCAGGCGATCCTCTCGCCACCGCGCCCGCGGCAACCCGCGTCAAGGCTGTGAAGGTCGTCAAGCCCAAGAGCGCAGCAGCAGAAGCAAAGAGCTGAACCCTTTCATCGAAGCGCATCGGCGGGTCGCGTCCGGTTCTCCGGGCCGGCCCGCTTGGTGTTTCTGGGGTGCAGGAGAGCCATGAAGTTCGTCGACGAAGTGCGCATCGAAGTGAAGGGTGGCGACGGCGGCCATGGCTGCGTCGCGTTTCGTCGCGAGAAGTACATCGAGAAGGGAGGCCCGTCGGGCGGCGATGGTGGCCACGGCGGCAGCGTCTACTTCGAGGCGGATTCCCAACTCACCACTCTGCTCGACTTTCGG
>JANOHG010000750.1:0-1514 GCA_031406375.1 Archangiaceae bacterium
GCGATGTCGGCGCTGTTCTGCTGGATGTCGGCGCTGTTCTTCGCGATGTCGGCGCTGTTCTGACGAATGTCGGCACTGTTCTGCCGAATGTCGGCACTGTTCTGCTGGATGTCGGCGCTGTTCTTCGCGATGTCGGCGCTGTTCTGCCGAATGTCGGCGCTGTTCTTCGCGATGTCGGCGCTGTTCTGCCGAATGTCGGCGCTGTTCTGCCGGATGTCCGTACTGTTGGTCCGAACTGCGATCTCGAGGACATCGATGCGCGCCGACAGCCGATAATCAAGTTGGGAAATCTGCCTCTCGAGAGCTTCACGGGTTGAAGTCACCGCTTCGATGACAACGCGCTGTTGCTCTTCGATGCGCTCGAGAATGACGTTTTGACGGCCGATCGGAGTTGAGGTCGCCCGACGGGATGGTCGAACGGGCTTCTTCACCTTGCTGGCTTTCACTTTCTTGGTCACGTACCACCCTGCATTTTTCTGCGCCGGCAACTCACTAGCATCACTGTCGACTCAGTCCAACCATCCTCGAGCGCGCCCGCGCCCTACCCGCTTCACGCCAGCGAAATAGGTCGCCACCGACTCTCGCGAAGACTAGCGTCAGAGGGGATTTACGAGCTCTGACAACAGCCGCTCGGCCTCGCGAAAACCTTTGTCGCCGAGCACTTCCCACGCCCTCACCATTGCCTGCGACTTCGGGTAGTCCTCTTCGAAGAAGCGCTCCGCCCGATGCTCGTGATCCCACGCGCGCAGCGTCCCCAACGCCCTGAGCAAAGCACCCGCCTGCTTTCGCGCATCGGTTCGATCGCGCAGCGGCGTCGTTGGTGAGAGGTTCCGCACCCAGTCGTCACCCTTCACTTTCTCATCCAGCACCTGCGCTCCCGCCTCGATTAAAAACCCGAGCAGCTCGCGGCGCTTCGAAGCGTCGGCGGCCTTGAGCAGCGCGCCAAGCACGGCCGATTGCGCGCGACCTACCCGTGCAAGCTCGACAGAGTCCGCAACGTCGGCCTTCGCCAGTTCCATTCGCGCCCACGCCCGCGCGAACGTCGGCTGCCAGGCTTCGAGGAAGAACGTCAGCGAAGCGTCTTCGGCCAGTGAAATGACGGGCCCGTCGCCTTCGAGCCCTTCCGCGCGGGCGAGCGCGGCAGGGTGAAGGACCCAGCACAATGCCGAGCTTCGCACCGCAGGTTGAGATGCAACGCCGCGTTCACAGGCCGTGTCGGCCACCATCGACAGCGCGAGCGCGAGCAGTGCTTCGTCAGCCCAAGACGTCGCCAGCTTGCCAGTGGGCAACCCTTTCACCCCGCTCTGCGACAGCGGAGTACGCAACATCCACAGCAACAGTTGAAACGACGCGGCCTGGAATGAGATCGCCGGCAAGGGCGTCCGTTCCCACAAGCGTTTGCTGCGCTCTTGGCGCCAACCGCCTCCCCGCATCATCACCAGCGCCACGCCACGGCCCAAGGTTTGTTGCAGCAAGTTCATCGCAGTCGGCCCAAGCTGCGTCGGAGCGGCGCG
>JANOHG010000813.1:0-3289 GCA_031406375.1 Archangiaceae bacterium
GCAATCGTGTCGGCGACTTCATCGGCGGTGGCTTCGGTCTTGGAGTCCAGCGGCGCTTTCTTCGGCATCCCCCTCTGCTGATCCAAAGTCGCCGCGCTTTCAAGCTGTAAGTGCATGTTTCAATTGGTCGCGATCACACCCGCGTGGACCCTGTCCCACGACCTGCTGTAGAACTGTGGATAGTTCTCGATGGTGGTGCTTGTGACGACGTCGCCGTCCTTGAAGCCCTGCTTCACTCTGAGGGCGCCCGCCTTTTCACCCGCCGCGTGGAGTTCGGCGTCGGTGGCAGTCGGCGTTGCTTTCTTCATGTCCTTGACGCACTTCGCGTAGGCGGCGTTGTACGCCTCTTCCTGCGGGCGCCTGGCGGTGATTGTCTTTCCGGCAGCGACCAGCTCGTTCTTGGCCTTGATTGCGTCGACCGCGCCCTGGACTTCCTCGTTGAGCATCTTGTCGATGAACCCCTCGCGGGTGTGGGTCTTCGCGTCGGCGGTGCTACCTGAATGCGAAGCGCGCGCGTGGTTAATCTCATGAACCAGCGTGAGCGCGTTGTCTTCCATCGACGCGGTGCGATCGATGACCATCTTGTTGGCGTCAGCGTCCCAATACGAACCACCGCCGCTGGCGAACTCGACCTTGATCGATTTGTCGTCGAGGAACTTCAGCGCGGCAACGCCGGTCGGGGAATCGGCGAGCAGGTCCCTCATGTCGGTCAAGCGCTGGGTGTCCTTCGCCCTCTGCGCGACCAGGCCGATGATGGAACCCAGGCCGGCGTGGATGACGCCGCTGGAAGCGGCGCTGGCCCCGGGCAGCTGGGTCATGATTTTCGCTGAGCCGACGAACGCGTCGACGTCGGGAGAGCGGTTGCCTTTGGTCGGCACGCTGGTGCTCGGGCTCGCGGGAACATCGATTGGCGTGCCCATGTCGCGGGTAATCAGCGGAGGCTTGCGGCCACCGCCGCCAATCGGAGTCATCGCCATGAGGAAGCCTCTTGCCTTCGAACGAGTTGTCCGAATGTCTAGTCGAACCAGAACCCGCACAGCAACCTCAGGCGTCGACCCAGACCTTCAGGAAATGTCGGGGACCAGAGCACTGAAGTGGAAGGAGGTCAGATGGAATCTGGGTGGGATTCTCCGAGCGTCCTGGTTGATTGGCGTCTTCGGCCGATTCCGAGCCGCGCGAGCAGCAACAGGGTGAGTCCAACCGCTGCGGAAGGGTCGGTCGAGCAGCCACAGCCGGTCGGGGAGGGAGGAACGACGGGCGGGTTGGGCGTGAGGTCGCAGACGTCGCCTACACCATCGGCGTCGTTGTCGGCCTGGTTCGCGTTTGGCAGAAGCGCGCAGTTGTCGGTGCCGTCGTCGATGCCGTCGCCGTCATCATCGCTGTCACAGGCGTCGCCGAGGCCATCGGTGTCGCTGTTTGTTTGCAGCTCATTTGGAGCCCTGGGGCAGTTGTCGTCGCCGTCGCGCACGCCGTCGTTGTCATCGTCGGCGTCACAGGCATCGTCCACCCCGTCGGTGTCGGCGTCGTTCTCCTGGCCGTTGATGGCGAGGTGACAACTGACCACTGCTTTGATCTCAGCCAGGAGCGTGTTTGGGATCACAAGGGTGTTGTGGTCGAGGTTGCTCTTGAACGCCGGAAGATCGCCGATCGCGAAGACTTCATCGAACCGGGTGCCCTTGGCGGCGACGATGCCCGCCAGGGCGCTGTCTGCGGTGCTCACGTCGAGCCCAAGGGCGCTGCTGGTGGGAACGAAGGGAATGGCGCTGTTGGCTGCGCCGCGGAAGCTCGGCTCGTGGAAGCCGCTCGCTGAGGCTCTCGCCACTGCGAGCATCTCGCCGGCATAGTCGAGCGTGCCGCCCGAACGGTGGTCCATCGCGACGAGACTCGCGGGCGAGGTGGCGTCCTTGCGGCCTCCGTCGTGATTCCGAACCAGGCCGTCGTAGTACACGTGGGACTTGAAGCACGTGGCTCCCGGGCGGTCGGTGAACACCTCGAAGGTGCCCCGCACCGAAGCGGCGGAATTGCCCTTGGCGCCGGTAAAGTAGAAGAGCTCTCCGCCGGGGGCCACGGCCTGAGTGTTGAGGATCCCCTTCGTGTTGCCGTTGGACACCGCGACCTTCTTCACCTGCGGGAAGCCGGCGTCGTTCAACAAGCCCATGAACGCGGTGTGCGCGGAGGGGTTGACGACGCCCTGGATGGTCATCTGTTGCGCCTGCACCGAGACCGGATCCGGTATACCTCCTACATTGTCGGGGTCGAGCACGCTGGTGACGCCGACCAGCTTGGCCAGGTTGAAGACGCCTTCCCAACCCGGGTCGATCGCGACGAAATCGGCTTTGGTCATCGCGGCCCACGCGTCGAGCTTCACCTTCAGGTTCTGCATGCCCTGCGGCACGTTCACGCCCGAGTGCGGCGCGTCGTACGAGATGTAGAGAGCCACGTCGTGCCCGGCGTCCGCTTGAGCCTTCGCGAGCGCAATGCGCGCGATCAGCCCACCCATGCTGTGACCGAAGACGACCATCGGAAAGGCTTCTGCTCTGCGGTAACCGGCGAGAAGCTTGAGGGCGGCGCGAAGCGCCACAGCATCGTCTTCGACGCGATCGGTCTTCGAGTCGCCGGGGGCCATGGCGACGACGCCGATGCCCGTGGCCTGCAGCGCGTCGATCACCCCTGCGTCACCGCTCTCGAAGAGTACCGGCGGCAACGCGGTGTCGACCACGCCGTAGCCATGCACGAACACCAGTGTGCGATTGAGGGCGTTGCGAATTCCCTGAGGCGTCTTCAGGTCGGCGCCGCTTGAAGCGTACAGCCGCAGCTCGAAATCTTCGTTGCCAGTCAGGACGCTGCAGCCGCGCACGAGCTCGGTCGCGTCGGCGCCGGTGCATTCGGCTGCGAGGGCGGGGCTGGCCGCGATGGTCAGACCGAAACAGACGGCGATGATTCGTTGAGGTAAAAAACTCACAGTTTTTGCTCCTGCGCTGGGCGCAGGCCGAAAGTACTGGTCGCGAAGGCGGTCGGCAACGGTCAGGCAGCACCTGCTCGATGGCCTTGCGGGCTGAGGTGCCGACCGAGGCGGTAACAGTTGAACGAAGCCGGTGACGGCGGCAGTAGGGGCTGAGGCCGAACTGACCGCGAGGAGATGCGACGCCTGATTGGTCGTGTGGCGGGAGATCCATCAAACCTCGTGACACCGAGACACCGGAATTTCCCGGCGCTCGGATCACGAGGAGTAGTTCATGGCCGAACTGAAAGAGATGATGGCGCGGGACCTGGCGCTGCGCAATCTGGC
>JANOHG010000836.1:0-4558 GCA_031406375.1 Archangiaceae bacterium
CATTGGTGATTTTGCTTCGCATCGCGTTGGATTGATAACCGAAGTAGGCGCCGACGCCGAGCCCCACGACTCCGGCGCCCATCACCGCGAGGCCTACCGGGCGAAGCGGGCTCAGATAGCGCTCGCGCGGCGATTCAACAATCGCCTTACGAGTCGCCGCGGCCCGTTGTTCCTTGGGCTCGGGCTCGAACTTAGGCTCGATGACGTCTTCCTTCGGCTCCACTTGCTCAGGCGCCGGCGCCACCGCCGCGACAGGGCGATCTTGAACCTTGCCCTCACGCAGGGGCGCTGCATCGCTTGCGATTGTCATCAGCACCCGGTCGTTATCGCCCAGCAATTCGGCCCACCACTCGACGCCGAGCGCATCGATGTTCGCGGCGCCATAGACGCCCTGAATCTCAGAGTCTTGCCGGGTCCATCGCGTTTCGTCTGGCCTTAGGAAAAAGCGAACCTTTCGGACCAACTGCATCGCGTCGTTCTTCACCTTTGTCGCCAGTTGCATCACGCGACCCTTGTCATCGAGCGCGGCTTTTGCGGCTCTGAACTCGAGTGGAGGGTTGGTGGTCGCCCATTCTTTTGCAGCCAAGAACGCAGCGACCACCTTTCGGTGGTGCTTGCCGTTGAGCTCGCGCTTTGGATCCAGCGACAGCAACGCCTGAAACGCCGCGCGCGCTTTCGTCGGCTGGTTCAGGTGGCCGAACACCACCCCTTGCATCTCGTAGATGCGCAGCACGACTGCACGCCCGTTTCCTTCAGTGCGTGCGGCAGATTCGAGCGCGCGCGCCGCCTCGGCGAACTTTTGATCGAAGACCCATCGGTTGGCCTTCTCGAGCTCGGGGTTCGGCTGGGCAACGACCCTGGTCGCGCTCAGCAGGAGCAGAAGCATCACTTTGGGCATCAGCGCCGCACTCTACTGAGCTGGGCGGTGGACATGAAACCACCCCGGGTTGATCACAGGTTGAGAAAGACTCGTTCGCGCTGCATCCCGCGCTTCACCAACTCGGCGGTCACCGCTTGCACCATCGGGTTGCTGCCGACGACGAACGCTGCTGCTTCTTCCCAGCGCACGTTCTGGAAGTGCTGCTGCACGAAGCCACGCAGCCCAGTCCACTGGGCGTCGTCCTCACTTACCGTGCGCACGAGGGTGATGTGGGCCGATTCCCACTGTGGCCATTCGCGCTCGAAGGCGAAGTCCTTTCCGTGACGGCCGCCGAAATAGAAGGTCACGACTCCGAACTCTTTGCGGTTCTGCGCAATTGTCTGAATCGCCGCGCGCATCGGCGCGGCACCGGTGCCAGTCGCGACGAGAAGAAGGTCTCGCCCGCGCACCGCTTCCATCGGGAAGCCTGGGCCCAGCGCGGGGGAAACGCGTACCTGGTCGCCAACATTGAGCTTGCCGAGTGCGTCGGCCAGCGGAAACCCGCGCCGGACGAGAAACTCGAAGCGGTTTCCGCGGCCGGGGCCCGAGGCGATTGCGTAGGGCCGCGCGGGATGACCTTCGATCGCCAATTCCTGGTACTGGCCTGGCAGCGTAAAGGTGAGCTCAACCTCGGGCGGCATCTCGAGGGTGAGGTGAATCAAACCTTCCCCTGCGTCCGACAGGTCGGCGACGCGAGCGCCATTCATGGCGAGGTTCTACCACTGCAGATACGCTTGCGCACAGTGCGCAACTTGCGGGCCTTCCTGTGGATAACTGTCGTTTTCGCCGCGATCATGGTGGTGCTCGCTCCCATCATTTATCTGTACACAACCACCAAGCTTCCCGACCTCGAGAATGAATTCGATCTCGAACGCATTCTTCGTCAGTCAATCGAGAGCGAGCGCCGCAGCGCGCTGATGGGGCGGTTCGACAAGTCAAAGCACTCGATTGACTTCAAGCGCCCCGACTTTGCGCGCCTGCCGAAGAATCTCGTCGCCGCCTACATCACCGAGAGGGGGTGCCCGACGTACTTTCAGAGCCCGCGGGAAGATGGCTTTCCATGGACCAAGCGCCAGTTCCTCGGGTTGGTGAACATCGAACTGCCTGGCGACGGCCGGTGCGAGCAGGTGTTCGGAAGGAACCTCAGTCATCACATCGGCGCCAAGGGTGCGCTCGAGTTGACGGTGGCGACGCACAAGATTCACCGGTTCCTAAAAAGGGACGCCCTGCTTGGATATGACCTTCACTCGATTCGCCTTGCGGCGGGAATCATTGGCGTTGAAGACGGAGCCAAGGAGTTGTTCAAGAAGCCGCTGGCCGAGCTCAACCTCGCCGAGATCGCCGAATATGCGCTCGCGTTGCCGCCCAACGGCTATTGGGCCCAGTTGAGGATGTGTCAGAACCCGACGCTGATTCGTCAGGCGCGAGACCGGGTGATTCAACGGCTGCAAAGCGTGTCGCTGATTCCTCAGCATGAGGCGCGCGCCGCTCAAGCACAGCCCGTCGCTTGCCTCAGCGTCAAATAGCGCGACCTACTTCTTCAGCGGGGGGCGCGTGGGGAGCGCCACGGGGCGGGCCGCGGGCGGGCGGGTCGGAACCGCTCCAGGTGCACGGCCAGGGCGGGCTGGAAACGGAGCCCGCGCGTTGGTTTCGTCGCGGTGGCGTTCCTCTTCCAGCAATGACTCGGAAAGCTCGACGCTCGACTCGCTGGGAATATGCGCGGGCCTGGGTCCCGTGTTGGCGTTCGAGTCATCATCCTCGACGGGTGGCTTTCGTCCGGCCTGCAGGGGATTGCGCGTGGGTGGAGGCGTGACGTCGTCGTCGTGCGAAGAAGCCACCGGCCTGGCAGAAGCCGCAGCGGGAGACAACGGCGCTTTGGCACGTGCAGGTTGACCTGACGAAACCACCTGCGCGGGTTGCACCTTCGGACGAGCGGCGATGGAAGGCCCTTGGCCTGGCGACTGCGCGGCGAGTTGGGCGAGGCTGTGAAAGCCCGGAATTGGAACCGTCTTGCCCGCCTTTCGCTGCCTCGCGTCCTCCTTCAGCTTCTCTTCGAACGCGGCCCAGTTCGAGGCGAACTCGTCGGGATCCGGAATGTGCTTTTCACGGTGCTTGAGCGAATTGACCCACTGAATGTGCACCGACTCGCCGACGCCGTGCAGCAGCGGAGGAGGTGGAATTCCGTAGGCGGCAGGATCAAAAAACTCCTCGGTCAGGTCCGTGAAACCGTACGCGCGCGCCTTCGCCATGAAGGTGGGAAGGATGCCCGTGGGCGCGTGGTACCCGAGGACGTTGCCGTCGTCGTCCTTCGACACCGGCACGAAGAGAAAGAGATCCTGGGTGCGGTAGTCGCCCTTCTCGTTCAGCGGCAGCACCTCTGAGACCGCGATCGTCTTTCGCGATCCGTCGTGCAGTCTTTCGCAGCAGACGATGAAGTTGATCGCCGACGCGACCTGAGCGCGCACCGCCACCATTGGCAATTCGACGCCGCTCATCAAGCACAACGACTCGAGGCGGCGCAGGGTGTCGGTCGGAGTGTTTGCGTGCACCGTCGCCATCGAGCCGCCGTGGCCGGTGTTCATCGCCTGCATCAAGTCGAACGCTTCACCACCGCGGACTTCGCCGACGACGATGCGGTCGGGACGAAGGCGCAGCGCCGATTGAAGCAGCATCCCCATGTTGACTTCGCCCTTTCCGAACTTGTCGGGAGGGCGCGATTCGAACGGCACCAGGTGTTCCTGGGTGAGCTGCAATTCGGCCGAGTCTTCGATGGTGAGAATGCGCTCTTCGGGTGGAATCAGGTTCGACAACACGTTGAGCAGGGTTGTCTTGCCCGAGCCGGTGCCACCCGAGACGACCATGTTCAGCTTCACGATGACCGCCGCCTCAATCGTTCGCACCATCGCTGGGACGATTGAACCAAAAGACACCAGGCGATCGACGGTCAGCTTGTCTTTGAAAAATTTACGAATTGCGATCGTCGTGCCCTTGCGGGCGATCGGCGGCAACACGACGTGAATGCGGCTGCCGTCCGGAAGGCGGGCGTCGAGGCGGGGGCGTTCGTCGGTCAGCGGCCGTCCGACAAATTGGGCCATGTTCCGTGCGGCGCCGAGCAGACCTTCTTCTGAGAAAAACGCCTCGGACTTGTAGACCTTGCCCTTTCGTTCGATCCAGATGTCGGTCGGGCCGTTGATCATGATTTCGGTCACCGACTCGTCATCGAGGTACTGCAGCACCGGCTTCAGGAAAGCGCGGAGCGACTCGGTGTACATGCTCTGCTGGGCCATTGGGCGCGGATGCTAGCCTATCGATCATGACAGCGAAGAAGCCGAAGGTCTCGGCGAAGAAGAAAATCCAGGTGCACCGCTTCGAGAAGATCGAGGCGAAGGCGCACAGCAACGATCGCGTTCTGCCGTTCGAAATCGACCCGAAGAAAATCGAAGAGTCGCTCAACAAGCTCAAGGATCAGGTGGTCGTCTGGGCCAAGCGCGGCCGCTACACCAAGGTGCGCTTTAAGTTTCGCGGCAAGCAACTGCTGCCCGACCTGCCGTTGGCTGCAGTCGCGGCGGTCGAAGGAGTCACCTTCTACTGGGCTGGCCTGTTGCGAATGCTCGTCTTCAACCTCGCGGGCCGCACCGT
>JANOHG010000838.1:0-1201 GCA_031406375.1 Archangiaceae bacterium
TCTGGAACGTGGTGAACGTCAGCTCCTGAACCTCTTCGCCTGAGCGCGAAAAGAAGTTGTAGAAGGCAACGAACAACAGAATCAGAATCACCCAGAGACCGATGGTTTTGTGGCTAGAACGCACGATTTGAAACCCCTTCGAGTAGTACCGGATTCCCGAATCTTTCCGGACTATTGAGACTCACATCAACGGTACCACTTCGCAGGATGATTCTATAACGCATCTGACCCCCCAGTGCCCGTTGGCTTAAGCGAAGTTCCTTAAAGGAGCCGGCTCAGCCGTCAGCCACCCTCCCCGGTTTACCAACACCTGGTCTCGGGGCAAGGTCGCCGGGCGCCCTTCAGCGACGCTTTCCATGATGTCTTCGAGCAGCGCGGCGTCCACATGTATTTTGTTCCCGCTGAGCCACCGCGCGATCACCCGCCTTCGAATTGGACGTGCCAGCGCCTCGAGCGCGATCGCGTCGAGCATGGGGCCCTGGGCAAGCCTAACGACGGCGGCCAGGGCGAGCTCCTCGAGCAACGCATCGTCTTCGGCGGCGTACTCGGCGAAGCGGCTCAGGTGCTGCACAACCCGCGGGCCAGCCGTCTGCTCAAACAGCGGCAACAACTGACGCCGCACCCGCACGCGCAGAAACCTTGGATCCGCGTTCATCGGGTCCACGGCGAAGGGTTCGTTCAACGCGGCAAGGTAGGCGATCACTTCGAATCGCTCTAGCCCGAGCAACGGGCGAATCAGTGGCCCCATTCGCGCATGAATCGCGGCCATGCCCCCCAGCGCAGTCCCTCGCCCCAACCGCATCAACACCGTCTCGGCCTGGTCCGACGCGGTGTGCGCGGTTGCGATCAGATCCAACCCACGCTCCACGCGCAGTGCCTCGAGCTGCGCGTACCGAGCGTCCCGAGCGCGCTGCTCGATCGCCGGGCCATCGGTGAGGTCGAGCCGGCGACCATGCGCCACCAGCCCCAGTTGTTCCGCGCGCTTCACCACACTGAGAACCTCGGCGCTCGCTTCGCTTCGCAACCCGTGATCAAGGCTCGCGACCTCGAGGCGCAACGACAGACGCTGGGAAAGTCGCGTCAAGCTCAGCATCAACGCCGTCGAGTCACCGCCACCCGAAACCGCGATCAGGATCGAACGACCTGAGCATTTCAGACGACGCACCGCGTGAAATACCTGCTCGTCGAAACGAGAAACAGC
>JANOHG010000863.1:0-5557 GCA_031406375.1 Archangiaceae bacterium
GCGCCCAAAGCGCTCGACAGATGCGCGGTGATGCGACCGGGGCCTCCGCAAAGCAGGGTCCAGGCGTTGTTGACCGCCAGCGCACCCTGCTGAAAAAACGCGATCTCTTCGCTGGCCGCGACGCCCGTGGTGGTACCCACGAACACCCCGAGGTCCTTTCGATCGCCTGCCGTGAGCCCAGCCGCAGAGATCAGCTGCAGCGCGATTCGATCCGTCAAGGTGAACGGGCGCTGAGGGCTGCGGTCTTCGCCTGGAATCACCGCGGCACGCAATCCGGCAAACTCAGACGTCTGGTCGATGCCAGTACGGCCTTGTCTCAGCGCCGCCAGGTGCGCGTCGCGATTCGCCCCAAAGCACGACAGCGCTGCCACCGCCCGGATGTCGACGTGAACGCTTTGACTCATTCCAGCTTCAGCACCGCGCGCAGCTTCACCGGGTCGGCAGAGGTGTGGATGAAGTCCGCCATTGCCCCAATCGAAGCGAAGTACTCGCGCACCGAACTGGCATTCTGAAGATCGACGCCGAACTGGTACTCGAGCGCGACGGCGATCTCGACCGCGTCGAGACTGGTGAGGTTCATCGGCGGGCCCCCAAACAGCGGCGCATCGTCGGCAATTTCGGCAGCGGTGACGTTTTGAATGTCACAACACTTGAGAATCAACGCCTTGAGGTGCGTGCGCAGCACAGGCCTGGCATCTTCGCTGGTTGCTGCAACGTCTTGAGACATTGGGAGAACGTATAGACGGAAAGAGAGACGGCCTGCGAGCATCAGGCGCGGGCGAATTCAACAAAAGTTGAGGCCTTTTTGGCGGGGGTGATACTCGAACGCAAATGGACAGCACCCCCACGGCTGCCTTTGCGATTGACGCCCGGGCCTGCATTCGGTGTGCAGCCTGCGCGACGGTGGCGCCTGAAAACTTCATCGTCAAAGCCGGGCCGGCGAGGCTGCGGCGATCGCCTCAGACCGTTGTCGAGCGTCGGGCCTGCGAGGCGGCGCGGGTCCTCTGCCCCACCCAGGCGATCTCGGTCTCCAACGACGCGACGATGAACCTGGTGCCAGCGCTGTCGACCTCTGAGCTCTACCCGCGGGTGATGGAAGTGGCCGAAGCGGTGCGTTGGAAGGTCGAAGACATGCCCTGGGCTTCATTCGATTCAGCGCGCGCGACCCCAGGCTTGCGCGCGATTGTGCGAGAGATGGCGTATTTCGAGCAGACGACCTTCTCGGCCACCCAGCGCTTCATGGAAGCGTTCGGGGAAGACACCGACTTCTCGCAGTGGATCTCAGTCTGGTTCTACGAAGAGACCCGCCACCCGCTCGTCTTGCTCAGGTGGCTCGCGCTGGCCGGAGAGACGCCCGGAAAGGACTTTGTGATTCAGGGCCGCGCATCGGCGCCGTTCATGAAGTCTCAGACGGGCACCTTGGTGACCAACATTATTTCCGAGATGGTGGCGGCGCACGCATATCTGCAGATGGTGGGAGGCGCTCCTGAGCCGTTGATCACCAAGCTGGTCGAACGGATCAGCGCAGACGAGGCGCGGCACGGAGCCAGCTTCTTCACCTACGCGCGCCGGGTGATCGCCCGCGCCGATCAGCCTGAGCGCGAACGGCTCGAAGCGCTGAAGGTGCTCCACTTCTGGTTCAACGCCAGCAACAGCGTCAACCACCCGGTGAACGAGGCGATGAATCGACTGAAGGCGCTGTTGCCCGCCGTCGGGGCGCAGCCCTTCGTCGCCCCGTACGATCGCATCGCGCAGATCATCGGCGCATTGACGCAGCTGCCGATCGCGCGCGCGGCGGACATTGGCCCGCAGATGATTGAGCAAACCAAGCGCCTGCACGCTTCTACGTAGCCCTATTGGCGTTGAGCCCGAAGGCAGCGCAGCCATCGGTCGCGCCTTGCGCAGCTCATGCAAGAGAATTTCCGAGAACAGCGCCATTTCACGAACGCCACAGTCACGGACCATCAAACAGGAGGGTCTCTCACCACGGACTCCCCAAGCCATAACTCGCTGGATTTACTGGATGCGCGGGTGGTCTCCGAATCGCATTGTCACCGTGCCCACTCAAACCGCAATTCCAGGAGAGCACGATGGGACTCAAAGAGCCAAAGCCAGAACCTGGCCCTCACTACGGCTCGCCAATACAAACGGGCGAAGGACATAGCTTGTGAAGCCTTGCGTGTTCGGCATCGTTGGCGGTCTGATTCTGGGGCTGAGCCTCGGTCAACTGTACGAGGGCATTGGCCTTGGGATGCTCTCCTGCCCGACCCGTCACTCGAGCGAAATGTGCGAGTGGAATTACTGGCGAACCGGGATTGCGGAAGCCACGACGGCGCTTGGGCTCGCGTTGGCCGCTAGGGCGCTTTGGTTGGCCCGGCGGCGACTCAGAGGTTCGCGCGAGACCGACGACCACCTCTCGATTGATTGCAGATTTTGACACATGCGTCATGATTACGGTATTGCTCTATCATGGCTCAAGAGCCGCGTGAGAGCGTCGAGCTCTTCCATCTGCAGTTCCTTCGCCAGCTTTGCGCTGGGCCGGATCGCGCGTTGTTCACCCTCAAGGGTGGGTGCAACCTTCGGTGCTTCTTCGGCAGCGTTCGCTACTCGGATGACGTGGACCTCGACGTGACGGCGCTGGCGAAGGGCACGCTGAGCTCCGCGCTGAAGGGCCAACTGCCGCAGGCGATCCACCGCGTGCTGTCGCTGTCGTACGACGATTACCGCTCGCAGGTTGTCGCGTACCTGGCTCCCGACCAAGCGCCCGCACTTCAGGATCGAGAGATCTGGGACGCAATGCAGCTCGAGATCGTCCAGTTCCTAAAGACGCTGCAGACATGAACGCGGCGCTCGCCTACTCGCGGCTGGTGTCGCTCGGGCCGCCGGTGGTGAGCACGTCGGAAGCGGCCGCGGTCCTCGGCGGCTCGACGCTCGCAGCCAGCCAGACGCTGCGCCGACTTGCAGTGGTCGGGCTGGTGAAGCCACTGCGCCATGGGCTGTTCTGGGTTAAGCACGAGCCAATCGACACCTGGGTCGCGCTGGCGTGGATCGCCAACCCGTACCCCGCGTATGCCTCGCTCTACAGCGCGCTCTATCTGCATGGCGTCCTCTCGCAGATCCCGCAGATCCACTACGCGGTGACGCTGGGCCGCACCCAACAGGTGAAGACGACGGTCGGTCGGTACTCGCTGCACCGCGTGGCACCTGAGCTGTTTGGCGGGTTTCAGACGCTTCCTAGTGGCGCGAAGCTCGCCACTGTCGAGAAGGCGGTCTTCGACCTTGCCTACTTTGCGGGAACCCGGTCTCGCGTCTTCGCGCGACCTCCGGAACTCGAGCTCCCGCCGAGGCTGAACCGTTCCGAGCTTTCCTACTGGCTGAAGCGAATTGCGGATTCTCGACGCCGGACGCAGATCCGTGACCAACTGGACGCGCTGGTTGGCGCTCGCAGCTGCTGAGGACAGTCGCCCGGGTGGTGCCCTCGACGCGTTTGTCGTCGTCGGGGTCACCAGTTCGCCGTTCGAGTGGTAGCGGACCAAGCGCCTGCACGCTTCGACGCCGCACCTACGGCGTTGATCCCGAAGGCAGCGCAGCCATCGGTCGCGCCTTGCGCACCTCATGCAGGAGAATTTCCGAGAACAGCGCTATTTCACGAACGCCACAGTCACGGACCAGCGCTGCTGCCTCGGCAAAAGCTTCGCCGTCGACTTTTTGAGATCGGCAGATTCGCGCGCACTTCGCAGCAAACTGTCTCCAGGTGTCTCCAATCTGCGTGAGCGTGTCGCAAAACGCGAGGTAACGCCCATCGTCAAGCACCGCGGCCGCCTGCTGAAGAAACGCTGCATAGAGATACCGGAAGCCAGCGCCACCGGTACCGATCTCTTCCTGCATTCGGACCACATTCGACAGCTGCATCAGGCAGTCTTGCGGGTCGCTGTAGATCCGCGGCCACTTTTCCATGCGATCCGCGAGCAGGCCAATCGCTTTGCCCCCGAAGAACGGAACCGGAATCCGCGCCATCCCCTTTGCGGCGTCGACCAGTCCCTCGCGCACCGCCTGACGAAGCCGTGAGGGATCGACGGTCGGGGTCCCCGACACGAAATACAACTTTCCCTTCGGAGCCAGAAAGCCCTTCGCGAACCGCGCACGCGCCATCGAGGCAGTGGTGCACTTCAGCGGCACCTCGAGCACCGGATCGCTGACTGTCCACCCTTCTGCGCTTTTCCCGAAAACCACCAGGTTGTGAGCGTTGAATTGAAAGCGGAACCGCTTGGGCATGTGGGAAAGCCAGAACACGTTCGTCTGCACCCCGACGGGAATCCCTGAAGCGACCAGTTCTTCGAGCTCGCGGGTGCCACGCTCGACATCGCGAAAGGTGCGGATCTCGTACGGCACGCCGAGCCGCCGGCACGTCTTCTTGAAGATGCCACCCGGCGCAGATCGAAAGTTGGTGTTGGGCGCGCCAAACAAGGTCTTCACGGGCAGGTGGATAAAAAACAAGCCGGCGGCGATTCCGAAAGCCATCGGCTCGGACAACGGCAAGCCGTGGTGGCTCAAGAGCGACGCGGTGACGCCGCTCTCGCAGTGCGCCGAATGGAAGTGTTTGAACGGAATCTCAGCCATCGGCGCCGCCCATCGTCAGCTCGGGAACGGCGGGAAGGGTCGACAGCTGGGCTTCCGTGAGGTCGAGCTCTTGGCAGTACCGCCGCCGAAGCGCCGGTGACAGCCGAACGAACCCCTTAGGCTTCAGGTGCCACCACACCCGCACCCGCCAAAGGCCCAACTGTGCGGCAGCCAGCCCCAGCGTCCACTGCTTCACTGCCAAATGGTACGCCAGCGGGCTCGCGTCGCCTCGATGCGCACGTTCCCACGCGGCTTGAATCAACCGGTCTTGCGCCTGTAGCGCGACCGTGGTGGCGACGACTTCATCGGCGTACCCACGCGACGGCACCACCACGTACTTGCCGTCTTCATCGAGCGCGTACGCGGCCTTTTGATGCCCTTCGAGGAACGAGTCGTCCTGCGAGACCTCTTCCTTTTTCACGCGCCGGCCTAAGGATTGACGATGTTGAACTCGGTGCGGCGGTTCTCAGCTTTGCCGGCCTTGCTCAAGTTCGAAGCAATCGGCTTCTCTTCTCCATACCCCACGGCCTGCATCCGCACCGGGTCGACCCTGCGCTTAATCAGCGCCGCCATCACCGAGTTGGCGCGGTTCTGCGAGAGCTTGAGGTTCGCGACATCCGAGCCGTCGGAATCGGTGTGGCCTTCGATTCGGATGTGCTTGATCGACGGCGTGTCCTGCATCGCCTGGCCGACCTCATCGAGGATCTTCTCACTTTCTGCTCCGATGATCTTCGCGCTGCCGGAAGCAAACTTGATTTGTTTTTTGATCTCGATTCGTTCCTTGGTGACGACAACCATCGTGTACTTCTTGGGGCAACCTTTCTCGTCCTTCACCCCAAACTGGTCGGGACACACGTCTTCACGGTCGACGATTCCGTCGCCGTCGCGATCGCGATCCGGGCACCCCTGGTTCTCGATCGGGCCCAACTCAAGTGGG
>JANOHG010001188.1:0-5783 GCA_031406375.1 Archangiaceae bacterium
ACGAGCTCGCCGCAGCGCACGGGGTACTGATGGCGTTCGGCGCCGGCGCGGGCGACCAGACGACGCCGTCGACCGACGGGATGAACCTCATCAACAAGGTGAAGGCGTACCTGATGGGCGGCGGCCAGAGCGCCTGCCAGTGACGTTGATGAGGACGCGTTCGCGACGGCCCGTCAGCAGCTGAACCCAGCCCCATGCGCAGATCGTGGATGAACTGGGGAGTTGGGTTGCCGTAACGCCCGGGATGATCCGCGCGGTGATGTGACCCTCCTGAGAGATTGCGACTTTCATCGCGGTCGGCCCGCACAGAGTTTTTCTGTGCTTGCGTCGAATACAACCAGGCAAATGGGCCAGGCTATGGGTGACGGGCGGCCTTCCCGAGCGTGGCTCGGATGGCGTTCAAGACCTCTTGCTTTCTCGTCAGCATCAAAAAGTGACGTTCACGCTTGAATGGATAACTCGTCACTGCGAAACCGCGCTCACGAAGCAAATGAACCATTTTGACGTTGTTGGCGCTGATCCCATCACGCTCGCCATAGATGACCGCGATGGTTTTCCTCGCGGAGAACTGTTCGGGAAGAGGATCAACCCAGGTCGAGAGGAACGTCAGCGACTTGAAAGCGCCGCTGCGTGTCTTTGCGGCCGCATTTACGCCTGAGCCGCCATTTGACAGCCCAACCAGGTGAACATCATCGCGATCGAGCTTCGCCGAAGTCTCGATTTCTTCTGCGATGGGTCCCAGCAGTCGATCGAGATCTCTCTGAGTCCATAAACCCGAAAGGCTTTTCGTGCTGGGAATGAGGACAGCGAAATTGGTGAGGTCCGAAAAATAGCTGCAATAAAATTGAAAGTTTCCCATGTATCCGTGCAGAAAAATAAGCAGCGGAGCGGGTGCGACGCTCTGCTCCGGCAAAATGAGCACGAAGTGGCTCACGTCTCGGTAGTAGCCCTGTTGCTGAAGGAATTGAAGGAACAGCGCGGACGGCACAAGTCGATCTGCGTCTTTGTCGCGGAAAACGCGGTACTCGCGCACGAAGGGGTTGTCGAAGGCTTCCATGTCCCGAAGTTCGTCGAGGAGTGCGCCTCTGGTCGGAAATGGAAATACTCCGCTGAACAAGGTTGAGATCCTGATCAGGTCAGATTCAGGAAGGAGATTGGCGAAATACGGAAGCCAGGGACACGAGACCCGAGCGCCAGTCGCGTCGAGAAACACTGACTGGAACCGAGAGCGGGGATCGCTGCGTCGTGGTGGCATCAACCAGACCACGCTCGAAAAACACAGCACTGCGATGACAAGGGCTGCCCACCGAATGTGTTTGCGATGCCCCTCGAAGAATCGCGACAAAACCAATGCCAACACAGCAAGCAGCGACAGCTTGAGCTGAGCCGTCTCTAGCAAAAACAGGGCAAAGCCAAACAGCAACAGGAGAACTGCCAGAAAGAGTCGAGCCAGCCACCGTCTCACCCTGGTTGCCTACCATGGTGATTCGCATCGAAGAAGCTGAAGCGCGGGTTCCAGCTGCTGGGTGTGCGCGTGCAGACGCTGCGAGTGCTGTCGCCGAGGCGTGCCACATGTGTACTGTGTCGCGCTGGGCGCGTACCTTCGCGGGAGTCGCCGCGCACTACTCGAGGAAGCCGGTAACCTGTTGATGGATGAGGTTGAACTTGCTCATCCAACCGTTCGAGCCGACCAGCTCGGTTTTGGTGACCCAGTCGGTGCGGCCGCTGGATGGATCGCTGATCAGAAACTCTTCGCTGCCCCTGGCGCCGCGGACATCGGTCATCAACACGACGTGGCCTGACTTTCCGTCGGCCGCGCCGATGCCCATCGGCACGTCTTTTCCATCGCGCAAGCGATCTGCGACACCGGGCAACGCCAAGGCCACCGCAAAGGGCGAATACCACCCTTGCTTGGTGTCGAGCTCGGTGAGGCGTGCGTGGGTCGCGACCTCGGTCAGGTCGCTGATTACCGTCGGCGCGTGGGTGCCCCGCTGTTGGATCTTCGACAGTTCCTGCATCTTCGTAACCTCTGCGTCGCTGGGCGCGCCGCTGTTCGCGTTGCGCACCTTCTTCAGCCCCTCATTCGCAAGCGTTGCCTCGGCGGGAGTCAGCGACTGGTCGTGGAGCAGCTTCCAGACCGCCTCGATTTCCGGGTCGGGGCTCTGCTCAGTAACGCCGAGTTGGGTCTTGGTGTTTACGATCATCTCAAGCCGCCGGCCGAACACCTTCTGGTCGGTGAGGCGATCGATCGCTTTGCCGGAGTGCGCATCGAGCGAGTCCTGCTGACCTTTGGTGACCACGCTGGCGACATCGATGTTCGACAGGCCTGCCTTCGTCAGGCTGAGCGCGAACACCGGGTCGGCCTCGGCTCGAACCATCTGGCCGGTGGTCGGCGCGCAGGACTGGGTGAGGTGTTGAAACAGCCCGTCGTTGTTGGTTCGGGTGTCCTTGCCCGCCTCGAGCAGCTTCAGCGGGTCGACGCTCGAGCTGCTCGTTGACGCGTCGACGTCGATCACCGTCACCGCGTCGATCAGCTTCGCGCGATCCATGCCGCGGATCTCTCTCGCGAAGTCGAGTACTTCCTTCTGGGCGTCGATCAACTTCCCGGCTCCAGCGGCGGTGGTCGGCCCGGCGAAGCTGTCGGCCCGCGCGGCGACAGCCTTGAGGATCAGCGCCTGCTCGGTTGGGGAACCCGCAAGGCTCAGCGCCTGGGTCACCTTCTCGTACTGGGCAGTTGGCATCTTCGCGAGCGCGCGGGCTGCGGTCTCGGCCTGGCTCGCGCCGAGCACTCCTTCCTGGCCGTTGACGTCGCTGGTGCGTGCGTCGGCGACTCCCTTCACCAGCATCGAACGAATCTCGGGGGTCAATCGGCCCGCCGCCTCACGGCTCTGGCCTGCGACTGCGTCGATCTTCTCGTAAGCAGACATCGAGCGATCGCGGTTGCCGTTGGCGAGGGCATGATCGACCAGCGAGAGATCGACCACCGGATTTCGGGCGAGATCCGACTCGGTGATCGCGGCCTTGACCGCGGCGTTGATGTTCCCTGCTCCCAACCCGACCAACGCCACAACCTCGTGGTTCAGCGCTTCTTTCGCGGTCTTCACCTTTGGGTCCAGCTTCCTCGCGTCGCGCGCGAGTTGTCGGGCCTCACCGCTGGCTTCCCTCGCCGCGTGCCGCATCTGCTTTTCGCTGCCCTTCAGGGCCTTGATCGACCCGCGAATGGCGGCGAGGTCGACCTTCGCCTGTGAGCGTTCGGCGGGAGTGCTGTCCTGGTCGTGGATCTTCTTCTCGATCGCCTTCTGCGCCACTTTGAGCGCGTCGATCACCGCGTGATTTCCGTCACCCACCGAGTTCAAGACCTTCGCCTTGGTGGAAGCAACGAACTGATCGGCGTGCACCTTCTCGCCGCGGGCGATCACCTCGCTGTTCGCCTTCATCGCCTTGACGTCGGCGGCGGTCGCGGCCGCGGTCGCGCGGGTCGCCTCGCCGACGCTCGCCTTGAGCCCAGCCCGCGCGGTGTCGAGCTGAGTCGACACCTTGCCCATTTCCGTGCGCATCGCCTTGACTGCAAGGTAGTCAGGCTGAGGCTTCTTCAGCTCGGCCGTCATCGACGTCTTGAGCGACTCGAGCTTTGTCTCGAACCCCTTGACGCCCTTGCGCTGAGTCTCGACCGCGCCCTGGGCGTTGTGCGCCAGCTTCTCAGCCTTGGTTGCTGCGCTGTGAAGCTGCGGGGCCCTGGAACCGACCTTCATGAGCGGCTCCGGCGAACACGCTCAGCCGTCGCCGAAGTCCTCGAATTCCCAGCCGTTTGTGGGCTTGGTTGCGCAGATTGCGGGGAGCTCATGCCAAGTCACCAAGAGTGGAAAAAGACGCGTTTGGTAATCAACGCGCGAGCTGCCGATTCTTGACGAAGAGTTCAGGGCTGGGAAACGCGAAGGTCGGTCACCCAGACAGGTTGGCCATGGGCAACGCGTTTCATTCGATGATGGCCTTGCGTGCTTCGTCGCTGTGACGGCCCCTGGGCCAGACCTCGAGGTAGCGGCGATATTCGATCTCCGAGAGGTCAGGGCGTACCCGCGCATCGAAGCAGCGGGCGCGAAGAATCCGCGCCTGCTCAGAACGGTCGTTGCGGCTCGTGTCGGCGGCGATCTCTTGAAGTCCGAGCAGGTACCGTTCGCAGATCCCCCGTTCCAGACCGCGTTCGGCGCGCTGAAGAAACAGCGCCTCGAGATCCTCAGGAAGCATCGCCTCATTCTTGAGCGCTCGCGGTGCCACCGAGCGGACCTTGCTCGGCAACGGCACAGGCCTGGTGTCAGCCGCGACTACCGGCTCGGGCTTCGGTGCCGGAGGAGAAGCAGCCTGGGGCCACTCACCAAATTCGACCGGCGTGTCGTCCGCGACCGCCGCCACCGGCCGCTCGGCCTCGCGCTGGTACAGGGGAACAACGTCGGCAGCCTTGGGCTCGACAACGGGGCTTTCGGCGGGGCTCTTCTGCTTGCGTTTGAGCACCCGTGGCTCGTACGTCGTAGGCCCACCTCCGAACGAGGGCCAGATAGACGCTTTTTCTTCGAGCTGCGGGGCCTCCTCTTCGGCAGTCGGCGCAGGGGCCTTCAGAGCGCCGACATGCGCTGGCCACACCGTCGCCTGTCCATCCGGAACCGCGGGCTTCTTCGGCAAGTTGGCCTCGGTTTGCGATGGAACCGGCTCAGGGGTCAACGCGACGCCGATCACCTGTGCCGATGGCTGGATTGCAGCTGCACCCTTTCGCGCCGTCGAGTCGTCCCGTCGGGCAATCGCTGTAGCAGGCATCACCCCCGCTGCAGGAGTGCGCGGGATTCCGGCCGCTTCGATCAGCGGCGGCTCACTGAAGTCATTGAGCTCGGCCAGCTGCGCCGCAGTCGCCGCGCCACGAATCGGCTTCCAGCCGCCCCTTTCGAAGCGAACCCGTTCGCCACCCATCAAGCTCAAGCCTTCTCCTTCTGGAGGCTCGACGAGAACCTTCCCTTCAGCCACCGTCACCTCCACCGCACCTTGGACCTGTGAAACAGTGAACAGCGTTCCCACGACCCGAACCGACATCCCGTTGGCGTGAACCACGAAGCCGCGCCGAGCGCGATGCGACGCCTGCACGCCTACCCTGCCCCGCTCGAGCGTCAGCGCGACATCGTTGGCGTCGACCCGCGTCAGCGCAAGCTGAGATCCACCTGCCAGCCTCATCCGGCTGCCATCTGCCAACGTCACCACCCCACGTCCGCCCACCGCAGTCCGCAGCACCTGGCCCGCGGTCAGCTGTTCTCCCTCTCGAGCAGGCGACAGCGTGACGCCTACCCGGCTCAAACCCACTGCATGGTTGACGTGAGTGACTACCGCCGGTTCGACCGCATGCGCGACTGTCACAGACCCAGGGGCTGTGAAGTGAATCTTTCCCGCCATTGACACGACCACCACCGCGGCCACCGCAGCGAACGCGAGCGTGAACGGCAATCGCCAGCCAGGTGAGGCTTTGGCCTGGCGAGCGAGCCGGGCCTCGACCAGCTGGGAAATGCCTTGGTCTACCTTTGCCCATTCGACCCGAGGCCTGGGAGTCTGCGCGTCCTGCAGCACCAGTCGGGCCTGGCGAACGTCGAGCAACCGTTCGCGACAATCGACACACTCTTCCAGGTGATGCTCGGTCAAGGCGGCCTCGTCGACGCAAAGCTCGCGCGCGGCGTACTGCCACAACAGGGTCTCATCGTGCCGTTTCATTGCTTGCCTTCCACCAGCTCGCGCAAGGCCTGGGTAAA
>JANOHG010000897.1:0-1718 GCA_031406375.1 Archangiaceae bacterium
GGCTGCAGCTCAGTGAGCGCTCGCAAGGTGAACGCGTGTGACTCGATGGTGTCGTTGTACCAAAGCCAGGCGCGATCCTCGGGCTGCCAGAACGTGCCGTCGTCCTGAGTCGTCTTCGACGAATCCATCACGCTGTCGAAAACCAGCTTCGCGTCGGCGGCGCGGTCAGCCCGCTTGAGCGTCAACGCAAGGTAACCCTTCAAATAGGGCGAGTGCTTCTTCCAATGCCGGAAACTGAAGTCGAGCATCTGTTTGCGTTGATCCCCGCTGAAGGCCGCGTTCGTCCACGTCGCGTCGGGGTAGCTCGACGCGACGTAGTTGAGGAAGGTGACGAATTCCCAACAACCGTTGAGCGCCATGCACCTTCGCCAGTTGCCGTTGAACTCGCTGGCCAGATACCGCCACGCGCGCTGAACGACGTCCTTCGGCACGTCGACCTTGAACTCGGCCGCCTTCGCGAAGCCGTGCGCCAGGTACAACGTGATGTAGGGCGAGGGTGGGCCGCCGGCGAACCAAGGAAAGCCGCCGCCTGAGGTTTGCGCCTTTCGAAGCTTGGTCAACGCCGACGCCTGCTCGGCTGCGACGACTTTCGGGTCGAGCATGTTGATGAAATCCTGGTCGCCGCGTGGGTCCTTGCCGCCCTTCGCCTCAACGAGCCACGGCGATTCCTCGAGCCTGAGCTTTCGGTTGGGGTCGATTGCGTCGAAGGTCTCGAGCGGAGTGGTACGCTTCGCGAATCCGCTGGCCATCTTCGCCACCGCAGGGTGATCGCGGAACACGCTGCCCACGATTCCCGACGACAGGAAGCGATTCATCGTTTGCTCGGTACACTCGTACGGGTAGCGGGCGAGGTACGGCAACGACTGCAACACGGTGAAGAACAGCTGGGCGTCAACAGTGACCACCAACTGCTCATTGATTCGTGACGGATCGTCGTTCTTTGCCAGGTCGGCGAAGGTCATTGTCCGTTCTTGAGCATCGCGAAGGGTGACGAACTTCGACTGCGCAAGATGCATTCGCGACGGAAGCAACGGCATCGGACGAAGCTCTCCGTCGCTGAATTCGCCTGATCGCGCGACGACTCGGAACGCCACCAACCCGACCCGCTTCGGGGCGACGATTGGAAACGTCAGGCTCGCACCCTGCCCCGCCTTCACCGAGAACGGCTGTGGAGCGGTTTGCACGAGCGCGAACTCTTTTGACAAGTCGGCGTTGGTTTCCGGCTCGAAGATCTCGAACTTCAGCTCGCCTTGAAGATCGGTCTTCGAGGCATTGTTCACCACCACTTTGATCGCTGCCTGATCGCCCTCGCGCAAGAACCTCGGCAGGTAAGGACGCACCATCAGGTCCTTCACCGTCCGTGCGGTGACTTGCGTCGAGCCGCCGCGCAAATCCTTGGTCAGAGCGTGGGCCCACACGTTCCACGCAGTGACTGAGTCGGGCACCTGAAACTCGAACGAGGCGCTGCCGCTTGCGTCGGTGATCAGTTGGGGAACGAAAAACGCCGTCTCGGCGAAGTTGCTGCGAACTTCGATCGGCTGGCCTTCCGCCTTCGCCTCACCGACCTTAGGCTCGGGCTCGTTCACTTCCTTCCTCGTGCCCCCAAGCGCGCTCATAGCCAGCGCTCCTTCATCCATATTCTTGCCATCGGCCTGTTCTCGTTCATCGTCGGCAGGCAGCGCCTGTGCCACCGGAGCAGCCGAACGCTTCGCTTTCGA
>JANOHG010000955.1:0-3643 GCA_031406375.1 Archangiaceae bacterium
CAGACCATCCTGCAGCCTGGCGCGTACTGGCTGCTTTCACCAGGTGGCGTTCGCATTTCCAAGGCGATTGACGCTGGGACGCAGCGTCTGGTGTCGTACACGATCTACCGCGGCGGCCTGGCTGGCGCAACGAGCCGCACGATCTGGATGGACGGGCGGCCGCATCCGCCGGCGCATGCCGCGCACACGTGGCAGGGATTTTCGACCGGCGCCTGGGCCGCCGGTACAGAAGTTCAGCAGCGACAAGAACCAGGTCGAACTGGTGGTCGATGCGAAGAAGCGAATCGCAGAGTCGTGGCAGAAACTGAACAAAGACGTCGAAGCGAAGAAGGCTTTCGCCGCTGCCGCCGACGAGTTTGATCGCCGTGGGCTGAAGGCCGAGACCAACCCGGTCGCTGCCGACGCGGCTGCCATCTCGCGGTTTCAACTCGCCGAGTACGAATTCAAAGAGTTCGACAAGCTGAAAATCGGCGGCTCTGCCAAAGCGCTCGAGAAGAGCTTCACCGCGAAGAAGGATTCGGTGAAAGCGGTCTCGGCCAGTTATGACAAGGTCATCAAGTACAAGCGCATCGAGTGGACCCTGGCCGCGTTCTATCGAAAAGGGTACCTGCTCGAGAGGTTTGGCGCGACGATTCTCGAAACCCCTGTTCCACCTGAAGTAAAGCGCGCGGGTGAGGAAACGGTCGCCACGTACCAGGATCTTCTTGCTCAGCAGACCGTGGCGCTCGAGGACAAAGCGGTTGAGAACTACGCCCGAACCCTCGAGGAAGCGCGCAAGCAACACATCTCGAACGAATGGACCAAGCGAACGCTTGAGTCGCTCAATCGTTTCCGCCCGAAGGAATACCCGGTGCTGAAAGAGCCCAAGCTGTTGCTGTCGAATGACGCGGTCTACCCTGATGGCGTGGTCGGAGGCGTCGACGGACCTGTGCGCACCGTCGACGCACCTGCGAAGCTCAAGGGTGACGACAAATGAAGCGCGCTCTGGTTTTGCTCGGGGCGTTGGCCGTGGCGTGCGCCACCACCCAGAAGCCCACGGCCGCGACCGCCACCGCTGCGCAGGCGACCCCCGAAGTGCCTTACCAGCCGCAGAGCCAGCCGGCCGCAGCGAAGGCAGCCGAGCAGCCCGCTTCGGGTGCCGAGGTGCCAGCGACGGGTGGGGACGTCAAGCCAGCGGCGGCAGAACCCACTGCGCCGACCAAGCCCGCCTTCGATGCGCAGACCCAGAGCACCTTCAAAGAAGGAGTCGACGCAGCCTCGCGTGGTGATCTCGATTCCGGCGAAAGGTCGTTCAAGTCCGTCATCAGTCAGAACGGCAAAGCGGACTACGCGTTTACCAACCTGGGGATGATTTACGAGCGGCGAGGGGACAACTCGGCTGCGGAAAACGCCTACCGAAAGGCACTCGAGATCCGCCCCGACCAGGACGTCGCGTGGGACTGCCTGGCGCGCCTGTATTGCCGCACCAAACGCTGCAATGTGTTCGAGAACGAGGTGCGTCAAAAGATTGCCGAACAGCCCGCGGCGCTTGCGTTGCGTACCGCGCTTGTCTACGCGCTGATGCAGCAGAGCAAGTTCGAGCCGGGTGCTTCAGAAGCCAAGAAGGTGCTCAAGGCCGATGAGCGCAACGTGCGGGCGATGCAGTTGCTCGCCCAGATTTACGCGCGTGAGGGAAAAAACGAGCTGGCGAAGATGGTGCTCGAGAACGCGCGCGCGATCGACCCGAACGACGCTGGCACCCACAACACCTTGGGAATCATTTACCTGGCGCTGAAACAGAAGCCTCAGGCGCTCGAGGCTTTCAAGAAGGCCGCTGAGCTCAAGCCAGATTTTGCCGAAGCGAACAACAACTACGGGGCCCTGCTCAACGAGTCACAGGACTACGACACCGCCATCAAGGTGCTCGAAATGGCGGTCGGCACTGCGCCGCAGTTCGTCGCCGCACGGCTGAATCTCGGCAACGCCTACCGGGGCAAGCAGAATCTGGTGAAGGCGATCGAGCAGTACAAACAGGTGGTGAGCCTCAAGCCTGACCTGGCAGACACGTATTTCAATCTGGCGATTCTGCACCTCGATGCCGACGTCCCGAACATCGACACCGTCGATCGCTTCAAGACGTCGATCGCGTACTTCCAGCAGTACCGCGAGAAAGGCGGCAAAGATGATCGCGTCGATCAGTATCTGAAGGACGCAGTGAAGGGGGGCGAGAAGGAAGAGAAGCGCCGTGAGCGTGAAAAGAAAGACGTGCTGAAGAAGGCGCAACGAGAGGCCGACGCGAAAAAGCAGGCCGAGCAGGATGAGATCAAGGCGAAGAGCGATGCCGAGGCAGCGGCGAAGAAGGCCGAGGCTGACGCCGCAAAGAAGCAGGCCGACGACGCGGCGGCGGCGCAGAAAAGCGAACAGGACGCCGTGAAGCAAAAGGCAGCCGCCGAGGCCGCCGCCGCCAAACAAAACGAGGGCGACAAGAAGAAGCAGGCTGCAGCCGATGTGGCGGCGGCAAAGCAAGCAGCGCTCGACGCGAAGAAGGCCGATGCCGACGCGAAGAAGAAGGCCGCAGCCGATGCGGTGGCGGCGAAGAAGCAAGCAGCGGCCGATGCGGTCGCGGCCAAGAAGCAAGCAGCGGCCGATGCGGTCGCGGCCAAAAAGGCCGAGGCGGCAGCGAAGAAGCAGGCCGCTGCGGATGCGGCAGCTGCCAAGAAGGCAGGTGCGGCGCCAGCGAAGCTGAAGGATATGGACGACGAGGAAAAGCCCGCTGCCCCAGCTAAGCTAGAGTCGGACGACAAGTAGGAGGTACAAGCACCATGCGCTGGCTTCTGATTGTCACCCTGTTTCTGGCATCTACCTCGGCGATGGCGCAGGCCGCCCCCGCCAAGAAGAAGAAGGTGATTCGCCTCGACGCGCTCACTGTGGAAGGGCGCATTCAGAAGCCGCAAGCGTTCTACATTTTGCAGCGCAGCACGCTGAACTTCGATGAACTGAACCGAGCAGAGTCGTTCATTCCGAAGGTCGAGAAGAGCGTTGAAAAAGATGCGTTTTGAGTAACTTAAGGTAGTTAAGAAGGTCTGACCTGTCGGAACCTGATTCGGTCAGTTGAGGTCTAAGGAACCAAATGCCCCACGCACCCGGCCCTGGTCAAAAGAATCTGCGCGTAGCGCTGATTCAAGGAAGCAAAATCACCGAAGACCGTTCACTCAAACGGCGCGGGCCGATCACGCTTGGTACCGATTCCCGAAACACCTTCGTGGTGCCGGTGAGCAATCTCCCGCCCGCGTATACGCTCTTCGAGTACATCAACAACCAGTACACACTGGTCTTTACCGAGCAGATGGATGGCAAGGTGAAGGTCGGCGATGCAGACCTCACGTTTGCAGCGCTCAAACAGCAGGGGCTCGCGAAGAAGCGTGGCGCCGCGTTTGCCCTGCCGTTGAATGAGAACATGAAGGGTCGTATCTCGGTCGGCGAGGTTTCGCTGCTCTTCCAGTTCGTCACTGCGCCTCCCGAGCCGCCCCGTCCCGAGCTGCCTCCCGGCGTGAAAGGCGGCTTCTGGGCAGGGCTTGATCAATTCTTCTTCACCATTCTTGCGGTCAGCATGTTCATCCACTTCTCGGGTGCCAGCTACATCGCGTGCCAGCCGATGCCCGTC
>JANOHG010000983.1:0-3902 GCA_031406375.1 Archangiaceae bacterium
GGATCAAACCTGCTTCTACGCCGAGTCGGGGGGGCAGGTGGGCGACACTGGGCAGCTGAAGAGTGCTTCGTCGCAGCTCGAGGTACTTGGCACCCTCAAGCCCGTCGCAGCGCTTCACGTGCACCGAGTGAAAGTCGTGGCGGGTGAACTGAAAGTCGCAGACGCGCTCACGCTACAGGTCGACGTGCAGCGGCGGAAATCGATCGCAGCCAATCATTCGGCCACGCATCTGCTTCATCGCGCGCTCAAGGTGGTGCTCGGCGACGCCGTCAAGCAGGCGGGCAGCGTCGTGCACCCAGACAGCCTGCGCTTCGACTACTCGTGCTTCGCGGCTCCTACGCTCGAGCAGCTCGAAAAGATCGAAGACTTGGTCAACGGCTGGATCCGCGACAACGCCAACACGACCACCAAAGTGATGGGGCTCGATGAAGCGCGAGCGTCCGGAGCGATCGCGATGTTCGGCGAAAAGTACGGCGACCGCGTCCGAGTGGTCAGCGTTCATCCCGAATCGACCGAGCTGTGCGGCGGTACCCACGCGCGCGCCTCGGGAGACATCGGCCTGTTCAAGATTACCCAAGAGTCGTCGATCGCTTCGGGCGTTCGCCGTGTGGTGGCGCTGACTGGAGTCGCCGCCTTCAGTCTGCTGCGCGACCTCGACAAGGACATCAAGCGCGCCGCCGACCTGCTCAAGGCTCCTCCGCGCGAGTTGGTGCAGCGCATCGAGGCGCTGCAGACACGCCTCAAGGAACAGGACACCGAGCTCAAGCGCGCGCAGCTCAAGGCCCAAACAGGCTCATCGCCCGCGTACATCGAAAAGCAGGTCGGGAGCGTGAAGGTGCGCACCCAACAGGTGTCCGCGCCGTGTGACGCCAACGTGATGCGCGAGTTGGCGGATAGGTACCGCGATCAGCTGCAGTCTGGGGTCGTCGGTTTGGGTGGAGAAACCGCAGACGGCAAAGCGCTGATTCTGGTCGCTGCGACCAAGGACGTGGTTGCCAGAGGCTTCAAGGCGGGCGATGCCGTTCGGCAGATGGCCGAAACCGTCGGGGGGAAAGGCGGCGGAAAGCCAGATCTGGCTCAAGCGGGTGGCGCTGACCCATCGAAGATTCCGCTGGCGCTCGAGCGGCTCTATGAGCTGGTGAAGATTTGATGCCGCTTCGCGAAGGTGTGTCGTTGCAGTGACTGCTCCTGACGCCAAGCCGGTCGCACTGCGCATTCGGCTCCCCTTCGCGACCGAAGAGGAGTTCGTCGAGCGCTACGGACCCAACGTCGCGCGCGGCGGCATTTTCATCGCCACCCGTGCAGTCAAGCCGGTGGGCACCGCGATCGCGTTCGAATTGGTGCTCCAGAGCGGCGATCGGTTGATGCGCGGAGAAGGAACTGTGCAGCAGGTGCAAGAGCACCAGGCGCTCGGCAAGAGCGGCATGCTGGTTCGCTTCGTTCGCCTCGATGCGCGAAGCCGGGCGTTGATCGACAAGATCGTCGCCTTTCGCGAAGGCATCGTGAATTCCGAGATGCCGCAGGCCGAGCCGTCGGATCCGGTTCCCATTGCCGCTGCGTTAGCCCCCGGTTTGAAGCCCGCCGCGGCGCGATTGGCCGATGACGTCGTGCTCGGAATCGATCTGGGCACGACCACTTGTCGCGCCGCCGTGTGGATTGATGGAGCCCCGCAGCTGATTCCACTGGCGGGGCCGTCGATGTTCGCGTTGCCGTCGGTCGTGGCAGTCGATGACAAGGGCAAGCTTCGCGTAGGCGTGGCGGCCAAAGGGGTGCGGGCAGAGCATCCCGCGGCTGCGGCCACTGGGCTCAAGCGCTTGCTTGGACAGCGTGCGCGCTCGAAGGCAGTGCAGGCGCTGTTGCCACGAATCCCGTTCAAGGTGGTCGCCGATCAGGACGGCGACGCAGGTGCCGAGTTGGGGGGGCGGGTTTGGCCGCTTCCCGAGCTCGCGGCATTGCTGCTCAAAGAAATCAAAAGCTCTGCGCAAGAGATGCTTGATCGCGAGTTGAAGCGTGCCGTGCTGTGCGTGCCTGCTTGGTATTCGGATCATCAGCGGGGCGCGGTGCTCGAAGCGGGGCGGCTGGCGGGGCTTCAGGTTTTGCGGATTCTCAACGAGCCTTCCGCGGTCGCGCTCGCCTTCGGGTACGGCCGTGGGCTCGCGCGCAAACGGCTGCTCGTCTATGACCTTGGCGGAGGCACATTTGACGCGTCGGTGGTCGAGATGACCGGCGATGATCTCGAGGTCGTTTCGACCGGCGGCGACAACTTCCTGGGTGGCATCGACTTCGATGAACGCGTCGCAGACGCGCTCGCGAGCACGCTGCCCGAGAACCTGCGCATTCGCCTCGAAGAGTCTCGCGTTTCGTGGGAACGCGTTCGCGACGCTGCCGAGATCGCAAAGATCTCGCTGTCTGACCACGACACCGCGGCGGTGCACGTTCCGTTTGCGGTGACCGACGACATCGGAGCGCCCGTGGATCTGCGGGCGACCCTCACCCGCGCGCAACTGAACCAACTGACCGTGGATCTGGTCGAGCGCACCGCCGAGGTCACCCGCATCGTCCTTGAGGTGGGTCGGATAAACGCGGCTGCACTCGACGAGGTGCTGCTCGTCGGCGGGCAAAGCCGCGCCCCGCTGGTGAGGAAGCGACTCGAGGCGCTGCTGGGTCGCCGGCCGAGAACCGACGTCGATCCTCAAGGCGCCGTCGCGCTGGGAGCGGCGATCTTCGGCCATTCGCTGGTGCAGGCAGAACGTGGAAAGGCAGGCGTCTCGGTGTCAGAGGTGCTCTCGGCGCCAATTGGAGTGGCGGTGAAGGGCGGTGGCTTCTTGCGCGTACTCGAGCGCAACACCCGCCTTCCGACGGAAAAGACGCTGTCGATTCCGGTGACAGATAGACCGATTGAGGTCGCCGTCTTTCAAGGCACCAACGTTCGCGCCGATGAAAACGACTACCTCGGCACGCTCAACGCATCGGTCGAAAAGCCCGGAGAACTGTCGCTTCAATTCGCAGTGAGCGCCGACGGACGGCTCGACGTCAGTGCCGTCGGCCGCAAAGGAACCGCCTCGTTCTCGACGGCAGATGCCAACGACGAAGTGCGCGCCCGCCTCTACGCCAATGCTCCCCTACCAGGCGAAAGTGAGACTGAAAGCAAAGGCCTCTTCAAAGGGCTAAAACGTCTATTCGGACGGTAAGCGGCAACTTCATCCGACGTCATCCGACAATGTGGGCACATGAAGTCCCAAGGGGTTCAACGCCATGCCGAAAATCAATGACCGTGGTATCGCCCGCATCTACACGAAGCTTGAGACGGAACAGCGCACCAACCCCAACCTAAAGATTGGTCAGAAGCAGGCGCTTGAGATCCTGGCGGCGGTCGGCGATCGCGCAGGTTGGTCAGCGTCATCGGTTTTGAAGCAGCTGCAGAAGCCCGGCATCAGCCAGCAAGATCAGATCGACATCGCGAAGCAGGGCATCTCGGCGAACGAGAGGAAAGACCTCGAGAAGATCCTCGACGCTGGCACCATTCCACTCGAGCCAAGCGCCCGCGCGTTCCTCGAAGCGGTGATTGGGCGATCGACCCCGAGCCCTTCGACCGGCAACGCGAGCCTGCAAATCAGCGGCAACCAGGCGGCAGGCATCACCGGAACTGCGAAAGCGGGAGACAGCATCGAAGCCATCAACCTCAGCGCCGCTCCTGCAGGCCGACTCACCCTCGAGGACACGATGGTGATTGGCAAAGCCGACGCTTCAGGCCACTTCAAGAACGCCAAGCTCACCGGCGACCAGGCGATACAGGAAGGCGACTTAATTCGGATGCGAGCACGGCACGCGGACAACACCGCGGGTGATTGGGTGACCGTGTACGAACGGCGCATTGAGACAGTAGCCAAGAGGCGGCGGAA
>JANOHG010001018.1:0-4833 GCA_031406375.1 Archangiaceae bacterium
CCCGCCGCCACAAGCCAAGCTGCTCCGACGATATTTCCCACTACCCGGCAGGTGACTTCGTTGCCGAAGCGCACTTCAAGCGGTTCTGGGTGCTGCGGCGAGCCAACGATCTGCATGGCGCGAGCGTCGTGCTCGACGAAATTCTCGCAAAGTTCGCGAAGAACGACGACAGCTTCGAGATTGAGCGCGCTGGGTACTGGCGCGCCCGATTGCTCGCTACCCAAGACAATCAGGAAGCGGCGCTGCCGCTGTACGAGAAGATCGCCAGGGAACACCCGACCACCTATTACGGGCTTTCAGCGCGTGAGCGTCTGGCCGAATCGGACCCCACGCGCGCAGCCGCGCTGGTAGACGCGCCGATGGGCGCTGAGGCCTCTGATCCCTTTCCGCTTTTTGCAGGCCCCGTGGCAGGCGATCAGAGTTTCGCGGCGGCCGTCGAACTGCTGCGGCTCGGGTTCGGCGATCTGGTGCCCTCGGAGATTCTTGCGATCGATCGCACCGCGCTTACGGTCGATTCGCTGCGCTTGATGGTTCACGTTTTGGCGTTGGCAGGCAAGCAGCGAGAGGCGCACGGCCTGGCGAGGATCTGGCTTCGAAAGGATCTCGGCCAGCCGATCACCTCGCAGACCAAGGCGTTGTTCGTCATCGCCTACCCGAATGCTTTTCGCGCGCACGTCGAGACGGCTTCCGAGCTGGCCGACAAGCTCGACCCCAACCTGTTGCAGGCGCTGATGCGCGAAAAGAGCGCCCTCGACCCCAACGTTCGATCGTGGGCCGGTGCGCTTGGCCTCACTCAGTTGATGCCCGCCACCGCGGCCGAGGTCGCGATGAAGCTCAAGCTTGGGAAGCCCACCATCGAAGAGCTGCTCGACCCCGAGCTGAACCTGCGCATCGGGGCCCGCTACCTCGCCGATCTGCTCAGGCGCGCGAAGGGGGTAAAGCACTACGCGATCGCGGGCTATAACGCAGGCGAGGGCGCGGTGAAGCGATGGCGCGCCTTGAACCCCGAAAGCGAAATCGACGAGTGGGTCGAAGAGATTCCGATTACCGAAACGCGGTTGTACGTAAAGCGCGTGTTGCGCAGCTACAACACCTATCAACTGCTCTATCCGGCGGCTCTGCCAGGATCTCCTTCTGCTGGACGCTGAAGCAGCGCGTCGATTGAGCAGGGCCCCAGGGGCTACCTCTGGCCGTCTGCCAGATACAAGTCACCGCGCGCAATCAGGGATGACGCGGCCGACCGTCGGAAAGCTTCAAGCATTCAGCGCTGGTAGCGAAACAGAGTCAGAGGTGGGAGCGAATCTCGCGCCCACCATTTACGTCGGTAGACTCAGTAGTTAAGAAAGGAAGAGCGACAATGGAGACCCTTGTACTCAATGCGACGTACGAACCCGTTGCCCGGGTGACCTGGCAACGCGCGATCTCGCTCCTGTTTTCGGGCAAGGTCGAGGTGGTTGAGGAGTACGACGACAAGACGATTCGTTCAGTCACCTTCGAAGTTCGAATGCCTTCAGTCGTGCGCTTTCTGCGCATGCTCAAGCGGCGAAAGCCGGTGATCAGATTCAGCCGGGAAAACGTCTACGCGCGGGATCACGGAAAGTGCCAGTACTGCACGCGAAAGATCACCCGAGCGGAAGCGACCTACGATCACGTGGTTCCGCGGGCGCAGGGAGGCCGAACGGGTTGGGACAACATCGTCATCGCGTGCGTGGCGTGCAACCAGACGAAGGGCGGACGTACGCCCGAGCAAGCGCGCATGCGGTTGTCGGTTCGTCCCATCAAGCCGGCGAAGCTGCCGGACACCTTGAGACTGACGTTCATGTGGGAAAAAGGAATGCCTCACAGCTGGAGGAATTGGCTGCGTGACATGACCTACTGGCACGGCGAGCTGGACGAAGGCTGAAGTCTTCGTCAACCAGGAGGAACTATCGCGGACGTGGGGTAACCTTCTGGGCGTGGAAGACGAAGCCCGAAATACGCGCTTGAAGACACTGCCTTCAATTGACGAGTTGTTGAGTCGACCGTCGCTCTCACGCCTGGTCTCCGCGCATCCCCGCGGACGCATTCTTGAAGCGCTGCGAGGCGCCGTCGAACGCGCCCGTTCAAGACTCCTCGCCGGCCGACCTGACGGCTTCGACGAAGCCGACGTGGGTCGTGCGCTCGAGAACCTGAGTCAGCACAACCTTCGGCGGGTGATCAACGCGACCGGTGTCGTGCTCCACACCAATCTGGGCCGATCGCCGTTCAGCGCGGCAGCGATCGAACGAATCGTCGAAGTCGCGTCGGGCTATTGCAATCTCGAAGTCGATTTAGAGAACGGCGAACGGGGCAGTCGCTATCAACCGGTGGTCGAGCTGCTCTGTCGGCTGACGGGCGCAGAAGATGCGCTGGTCGTCAACAACTGCGCGGCGGCGGTGTTGCTCGTGCTCAGCACCCTGTCTCAGGGTCGAGAGGCAATCATCTCGCGCGGCGAGCTGGTCGAGATTGGCGGGGGGTTTCGGGTGCCAGATGTGATGCGTCAATCGGGCGCTCGAATGGTCGAAGTGGGAACGACCAACCGCACCCGCCTCGCTGACTTCGCTTCCGCGATCGGCGCCGATACCGGCTTGCTGGTGAAAGTGCATCGCAGCAACTTCGCGCTCGTTGGGTTCACCGAAGAGGTGTCGACCAAAGAGCTCGCTGGGCTCGCGAAGCAAAAGGGGATCCCGCTGTTCGAAGATCTCGGATCCGGTGCGTTGAACGCCCTCAACGCAGAAGGCCTGACGTCGGAACCTACCGTTGCGGCGGTCATTGGCGCAGGCGCCGACGTGGTGGCGTTCTCTGCGGACAAGCTGTTGGGTGGACCGCAGGCGGGAATCCTGGTCGGGAAGAAGTCGGTGATCGCGCTGCTTCGAAAGCATCCGCTCAACCGCGCGCTTCGAATCGACAAGCTGACGGTCGCAGCGCTCGAGTCTACGCTCGAGTCGTACCGCGACGGCATCGAGGATGAATTGCCAGCCCGCGCGCTGCTGAAGCAATCGCGCACGGTACTCGAAGCACGCGCATCGAAGTTGCTCGAGCACCTGCTGACGCACAAGCTCGATGCGAAGGTAGTCGTCACCTCCGGTCAGGTCGGCGGAGGCGCGATGCCATTGGCGAGTCTTCCGTCGTTCGCATGCACAGTCGGTGGCGCCAACGCAGAGGCGCTGCATCGCAAGTTGCGCGAATTCAGCCCACCGGTGGTGGCCCGGGTAGCCGATGGTCTGTTGTTGCTCGATGTTCGCTGCATCGATGACGCGGACCTGCCGGTGGTCGCCAAAGCCGTGATGACCGCAGTCGCGGGGTCGTCGTCATGCTGAACACCGCAGTCCTGGTTCTCAATCGCAACTACCAGCCAGTGCACGTCACGTCCGTTCGGCGGGCCTTCATGCTGCTGTATTCGGGGTTGGCGCGCGCGATCGACAGTCACTATCGACTGTACGACTTCGACAGTTGGGCTTCGCTTTCAGCCGTCAACCACGAATCGATCTCGACGATCAGCCGCTGTATCCGTGTCCCTCGCGTCGTCGTGCTCTCTGCGTTCGAGCATCTGCCGAAGGGCCGGGTTCGGTTCTCACGGCTCAACATCTACGCGCGGGACAATGACGTTTGCCAATACTGCGGTGCCCACTTGCGGCGCAGTTTGCTCAACCTGGATCACGTGATTCCGCGCACGTTGGGTGGGCGCACGTCGTGGGAGAACATCGTCTGCTCGTGCATCGACTGCAACCTGCGCAAAGGCGGCAGGACGCCAGAACAGGCGGGAATGAAGTTGATTCGCGCGCCTATCCGACCACGATGGACTCCGTACTTCCGTGGCGCTAGCAAGAAGTCGAACTACCGTGAATGGCTGCCATTTCTTTCGCTGGCCGATGCGTCGTACTGGAACGTCGAGTTGAACGAGGAGTAGGGCGCCCGCACATGTCCGATGAAGCGCAGAATGTGATCCGGTTTCCGCGCCCACGCGCGCCTGGGCCGGGCAAGGCGAAAGCCCGGAAAGTGATCGCGGTCGGAGGAGGCAAGGGCGGGATTGGGAAGTCGCTCATTTCGGCCAATCTGGGCATCGCGCTCGCAGGGCGTGGCGCAAGCGTCGTGATGCTGGACGCGGATCTCGGCGGAGCAAACCTGCACACCTGCCTTGGCGTGCCACAGCCCGCGGTGTCGCTGTCTGACTTTGTCAGCAACCGGGTTAATCGACTGGAAGACACGATCGTCGCCACCGGAGTCACTCGCCTGGGCTTGATTTCCGGTGCGCAGGACAGCCTTGACGCGGCGAACCCTCACCACGCGCAGAAGTCGAGGTTGCTGAGGCACCTTCGCGCGCTCGACGTCGACTATTTGATCCTCGACCTTGGGGCAGGAACGGCGTTCAACGTTCTCGATTTTTTCCTCGCGGCGGACATCGGGCTGGTGGTGCTGCTTCCAGAGCCCACCTCGATCGAGAACGCATACCGATTCATCAAGACTGCCTTCTTTCGCCGAATGCAGGCCCTGACCGATGGTGCGGTTGCCGACGCAATGGCGCTGGTGCTCGCCGGCCGCGATCCGACGGCCCGTACCCCGTGGGAACTCGTCGCTCGGCTGCGCGGCTACAACCCCTCAGGGGCCGCTCAGCTCGAAATGCTGCTGGCCGGCTTTCATCCGTGGCTTGTGGTCAATCAGGCGAGGACGCGCGCGGACCACGACATCGGGCCGACCATCGCGGCAGCCTGGAAGAAGTTCTTTGGCCTCGAGCTTGGCTACTTGGGGGCGGTAGGTCACGACGACGCAGTGTGGAAGGCGGTTCGGGCCCGGCAGGCCTTGCTCACCGCAGCT
>JANOHG010001052.1:0-1698 GCA_031406375.1 Archangiaceae bacterium
GATTGGGGCAAAGCTATTACGGTCGCGGTGGCTGGCCGAAACTGTTGCTGCACAAGGCCGATCTTTTTGCGCCCGGCCTTGTCCTGCAGCGCCTGCGCGCTTTCGGCGGCCACCAGGTGCGACAGCGCGCGCAACTGGGCACCGTTGGCCGGCTTACTCGGCGCAACGGTGCTCGTCGAACGGATACGAACAGTCTGGGGGGGGACTCGACCCGGGCCTCAGTCGATGACTTCGGCCATCACTTTCATGCACGTCAGTGAATCTTGTGGCACAGGCGCTCGGTGTGTCGCCCAGCTCGCCGGCCGGTGACTCGTTCAAGGGTCGGCTCGCGGCCGCTCCGGTCGGCCTTTGGACGGGTGGGATGGCTGCGCCTTGACCTCGCCTGACGCATGGAGGGCCGGGCGGACACACGCATCCACCGTACGACAAGGCGGCGCCGCAAACTTCGCTTCCAGGCACCGGTCAGTCGCTGCGTGCGGGCACGACAATTTGAGCGAACTGGCTCAGCGATCGGAAACGAGGAGGTGATGTTTCACGTGCAACATCAAATCGAGGGGCGCGGGAAATTCGCTGGCGTGTCCGTCTGATTCGCGCTTTGAGGCAGTCGCGCTATGGGTCGAATTCTATGCATCAGTAATCAGAAGGGTGGTGTCGGGAAGACGACGACGGCGATCAATCTCGCCGCCAGTCTTGCGGCCGCGGAGCGTAAAACGCTGCTGATCGACATGGACCCACAGGGTAACGCGGGCAGCGGCCTAGGCCTCGATCGCAGCAACCTTCAGGGGACGATTCTTGACGCGCTGCTTGATGGCCGCCCGCTCTCGGAGTTGATTCATCCTACGCAGCTGAAGTTCCTCGACGTGGTTCCTGCAACCAACGAGTTGACGGGTGCTGAGCTCGAGCTGGTCACCGTGGAAGGCCGCGAGTTTCGGCTGAAGCGCGCGATCGAGCCGATCAAGGACAAGTACGACTACATCTTGATCGATTGCCCTCCTTCGCTTGGGTTGCTCGTCGTCAATGCTCTTGCCGCTGCGGAGGCGGTGCTGATTCCCCTTCAGTGCGAGTACTACGCGATGGAAGGTCTCGCGCAGCTGATGTCGACCATCGAAATGGCCCAGCAGGGGATTAACCCCGAACTTCATGTCGAGGGGATCCTGCTCACCATGTTTGACCCCCGTGCCAACATCAGCCACCAGGTTGCGTCAGAAGTGCGGCGGGTTTTCCCCGAGCTCGTCTTCAAGTCGGTGGTTCCACGCAACGTGCGTCTGGCCGAGAGTCCGAGCTTCGGAAAACCCATTCTACTTTACGACATCAAGTCCAAAGGTTGCGAAGCCTATCTCTCGCTCGCCAATGAGCTGCTCAAGCGCGAGAAGACCCGCCGTCGGAAGGCATCATGACCCGGGAAGCAACTGCCAACGCAACTCAACGCAGATCGCTTGGGAAGGGTTTGTCTGACTTGATGCGGTTGACGCGAGATCCGAACGCAGAGCCACCTCGTTCGGGGGTCGCGAAAATCGGTATTGAGCTGATTCGCCCTGACGATGCACAGCCTCGTCGCAAGTTTGACGAGACGACTCTCGATGAACTGGCGCAGTCGATTCGAAACCAAGGGTTGCTTCAGCCGCTGTTGGTTCGGCGCGAGGGCAAGGGCTACCGGTTGATTGCCGGCGAGCGCCGATGGCGAGCGGCACAACGCGC
>JANOHG010001057.1:0-3173 GCA_031406375.1 Archangiaceae bacterium
GGCGACCGCGACCTCCGCGACCGAGGCGATTGCCAGGCCCGCTTCGTTCCGCTGCTGCATCCGCCCGACGACAACGCTCAGCGCCAACAGGCTGGCCGCAGTGGTGGTGTCATCCTTGGCGAGCGCTGCGGTGCGCGCAGCCTCAAGCAGCGTTTCGGCGGCCTTCGCATGCTGGCCGAGCTCGAGCTCGAGCTGGCCTTGGGCGCGAAGCGCCTGCCCCAAGAGCGGCAGATACTCCAGCCGGCGCGCGTCTGCGGTACCCACCTCGGTGAGCGCGAGCCCTTCGCGAAACCGGCCCGCAGACAAGTGGGCTCGGATGCGATCCACCTGCGTCTCGCCCTGCTGAATCGCGGTGCGAAGCGCTGGGTCGCTCGGCAATGGCAGCGGCGAGCTCAAGGCTTCGACGTCAGCGCAGTCTTCCAGCTGCGACAGGCGCAGCACGGCGTCTGGAGCCGACTCGACCTGACGACCCTCGAGTTTTCCAGACAGCAGCCCGGTCAACGCCCCCAGCTGGGTCCGACGCCGGTCGAGGCAGCGCATCCGCAGGTCGAGCAGCTCCGACGACTGTTCACCGCGCACGTGCGTCGCCTCACAGGCGGTCATCCGCTGGGTGCGCCAACCCTCTGCGTAACGGTCGAGGGTGGTTGCGGTCAGCGCCCAGGTGGCCGGTGCGTGTGCCTTCCCCGTGGCGCGAAACGCCTCTGCGATGCCCGCCTTGACTGGCTCGTCCCATACCCCCGAGAGCTCGTCACCCTTGAGCTCGCACCGCGGGGCCCGCTGAAACCCTTCGCCGACGAGCACCCCGACGGCCGCCGCGAGCAGCACCGCTCCGCCGGCGCCCAGCACCACCTGCCGCCTGCGGGCCGAAGGATCCCTCGAGAGGGCGGCAATCAAGGCGTCCATCGAGGCATGCCGAAGCACCGGGTCGGGCTGCAGGCCCTTCTCGAGCAGGGCGCGGATCCAACCAGGCACCGCCGAGCCATTTGGTGTCCGCATTCGCCGAGCGGCGATCGCCTCTTCGAGTGAGGCGAGGGTGTCGCCTGCGAAAGGGCGTTGGCCGTAGAGCGCCTCCCAAAGCGCGACGCAGAAGCTGAACTGGTCTCCCTGCGCATCGACCCCCTGCCCCCGAAGCTGCTCCGGCGCGGCGTAGGACGGCGTTCCGAGGAAGGCTCCGCTCGCGGTCTGCACCTGGGCCGCGCTCGGAGGGCGCGGGGAGTCGTCCCAGACGGTGGTTGCGACCAGCCCGAAGTCGCTCACCCGCACCCGGCGTAACCGTTCAGGGGTGGGGTTGAGCCCCAATTCGGCTCGTGAGACTTGCGGTGGATGACCACGAAAAGCACGGAAGAGTTGCAGACGCAGCTCGAGCGATTGGTGAGGGAACATCTGGCGGCGCAACACAAACTGGCGACGACGGCCTTGGAGCGTGCGTTCGCTTTGGTGGCGCCGACGAGGCGAACTCGTCCATCGCGGGCGCTGGCGGGCCAGCGGCGTCCCGGCGAGATGGCTGAACTCGTTGAACGGCTGTGCAAAGCGGTGCGTGCCAGGCCGGGGGAAACGATGGCCACCATCGCGGAGCATGTCGGAGAGAAGTCTCAGGCGCTGAGCGCTCCGATGACTAAGCTCAAGAGCACTGGCCGTGTGCGCAGTGCAGGGGAGCGTAATCTCACCCGCTACTTTCCGATGACGGCCGAGAAGCCCGGGTAGCCCGAGATTCAGGTGGCGGCGGGCACGAACAGCGACGGGGCCGCTGTGCCATTGCGCGCGGCCGTGCAGCACGCGGTCAAGAATGCGAGCACGTTCTTGTTCTGCTTCCGAGCGGTGTGGGCCACCGTCATCAAGCGCTCGGCGAACAAGTTGCCGCGCTCGCTCTGCGTTCCGAAGCTGCGCTTGCGCCAGAGGACGAAGGCTCGCAACTGTTGCTCCGCGTGATTGTTGGTCGGCTCGACGTCGTCGCGGTCGACGAACGTCCATAGAGCCGCCCGGTGCGCGAGAATGTCCGCGCACGAGCCCGAAACCAGCGCGAGTTGGGCCGCGACGGCGCGTTGAAGCACGGCCTCGACCTGCTTGCGCAGCGGGGCCATGTGCTCGCGGAACTGGTCGCGGGTCAGCTTCCCGACTTTAAGGTCCTCCCAGTAAGCGAACATGATGGCGATGTAGTCGAGCAGCTCGCGACCGAGCGCACCTGCCCGCCCGGTGCGCTCCGAAAACGAGATCGCCTTGCGCAGCAGATGCGCCCAGCAGATCTGCCGCAGCTCCATTGCCCAGAAGTTCAACGCGGTGGCCCGGTCGCTCACGAGGATGCCGAGCTTCTTGCCGAACAACGGGGCGAGGGTGTCCGCTTTGCCGTTCTTAAGAATCTTGAACACCGTCGCCGTCGTCGTGGCGATGGTCCACAACGAGAGGAGCAGCCCGGCCTGGAACCAGCTCGTCCCGTCGGTGTGTTTCACCGCCGCCTGCTCGACCTTGGCCCAGGTCTCATCGACCGCCGGCTTCACCGCCTCGCTCACCCGCGCCTCGACGGCGCTCACCGCGCCGAGGGAAATCTCGACGCCGAGGACATCGGAAAGCAGGCTCACGGCCGCTCGCCGGCTCACGTGGTACACGCCGGTGAGCAGCGCAGTGACGCTCGACAGGCGGGGGCCAAACGGCGACGCAGGAATCGACTCGGTGCTCGCCCACGTCTTGTGGTTGCAGCCAGGGCACGCGACGCAGTGCTGCAACCATTCGATGACGTGCGCCTTGGGCAATGGCAGTTCGATAGTCTGGAAGCGCTGCGCCGACGGGTCCGGCGTTTGCGGCAGTGCCGCCCAACAGTTCTCGCACTCGGGCGGGAAGAGATTCTTGAACTCGCTCACCTGCGCGGCCGGCACCAGCTCGCGGGTAGAGCCCGAGTGACCCGGCTGCCCACCGCGCTTGAGCTTGCTCTTGGTCTTTCCGCCCCGCTGCGACCGCTCGGCCGGTGAGTCGCTCGAGGGCGGCTTATTCGAGTTGCCTGAGTTGCGGTCCAACTGCTCTTTGAGGGTCATCACCAACTGCGTCAGTTCTTCGACCCTACGCTCGAGATGCTCGATTTTGACCCGCTGTGCCTCGATTATCGCGTCTTTCGCAGCACCCTGCGCCTCGAGTTCGACTATCCGTTGGTCCCGAGGATCCACCACGCAGCCTTGATCACG
>JANOHG010001079.1:0-5939 GCA_031406375.1 Archangiaceae bacterium
CGAGGCCGAGGCCAGTTCCTACGCCCGGCTCTTTGGTGGTGAAGAACGGCTCGAACAGCCGGCTTAGCACCAGCGGTGACATCCCGGGCCCGGTGTCTTCGACCTGCAATCGCAGATGGTGACCTTCCCGCAAGGGGGGATGGGCATTGGCAAAGTCAGCGCTCACTTCGACTGCGTCAAGCAGCACCGTCAACTTGCCGGTTGCTTCCATCGCCTGCAGCGCGTTGGTGCAGAGGTTGAGTACCACCTGATGCAGTTGCCCTGCATCACCGAGCATCGTCGTGCCCTCGGCGAGCAACTCGACATGAACCCGAATGCCGGGCGTCACCGACGGCCCGAGCAACTTGACCGCTTCGGCCACCAACTCGGTCAGGTTCAGTGGCTTGGGTGCCGACAGCTCGAGTTGCCCAAAGGTCAACACCTGCCTCGTCAGCTCACGGGCGCGGGTCGCTGCTTGAAGAATTTGCTCGCCGCTCTCGCGCGCTTCAAGGTCCGGGCTTCGCCCGAGCCGGGCCGCCCAGCCCGAGACGCCTGCGAGAATGTTATTGAAATCGTGGGCGATATGGCCGGCAACCTGGCCCAGCGCCTCGAGCGTGCGCGATTGGGCCAACTGCTGCTCGAGTACCCGTTGGTCGGTGACGTTGCGTGCAATCGCCGCAATCCGGTGCACCTGCCCTGCCTTGTCGAAGAAAGGGACCAGCGCCGTGTTGAACCAAAGCATGCCGCGCGGCAGTTCCATCTGGTGTTCGTACACGACGGGCTTTTTTGACTGCTGCACTTCAAGGTGCCGGCGGGTCATCAAGTCTGCCGCCTCTGTCGGGAACACTTCATGGGGCTTCTTCCCAAGCACCGCGTCGCGCGGCTGGCCAATCAGCTCGAGTGCAGCGGGGTTCAAGTCCTCTGCGCGCAGCTGCCCGTCGTCGTTCACGTGGTAGAGCACGATGGAATCGCGCGAGTACTGGAAGAACTCGCGGAAGCGGTCTTCGCTGTCATCGGCGCGCTGCTGGGCCCGCACCCGATCGGCGCCTTCGAAAACCAGCGCCGTCACCTCAGCCAGCGCAGCTGAGAACACTTGGTCATCTGCGCTCCAGCGGCGCGCCGCTGAGCCATGCTCGAGGCAGAGGATGCCCTTGAGCTCTCCGCCAATGCGCACGCCCGTGTCCAGCAGGGCGCACATGTGTTTCGAAGTCATGTACGAGTTGGCCAGGCACACCGTACGCGGATCTGAAAACGCGTCGTGAACGACAATCTGCTGTTCCTCTTCGAGCGCGCGGAAATAGTCGGGGAAGTCGGAAAATTTGAGCTCGCTACCGCTGGACCAGGTTCCATCGCGGCGATCAAGCTGCTGGAGGTTTCGTAGAACTCCGGCCGATCGATCGAACGCCCAGATGCCTGCCACCTGGGCTTCGCTGCCCACCGAGCCCGCCTCAAGAATCTCGCGCAATGCAGCGTCGAAGTCCGAGCCGTCGAAAGTCCGGCTCTTCGCCAGGGCGAGCAGCGCAGCGGTCGAGCTGCGCTGGCGCACCTCGACCGCTCGGCGCAGCTCTCGCTGTGCCCACTCGCGTTCGACCCGAACCACCACCGGCCACAATCCGGCGAATTTCGGGCGGGTGATGAAATCGAACGCGCCCGCTGTGAGCCAGGCGACAGTGGTTTCCTCGTGCTCCTCGTCGGACACCAAGACGAGCGGGCCGTCTTGACCGCTCTCGAGCATGAGCTGGCTGACGTCGGTGCTCGACAGCCGGGCATCGGCGAGCACCAGATCCCAGCGCGCGAGCTTGAGAAGGCAGGCCGCCGCAGTGCCATCGACACGAGTGAGCGTATGGGCAAGCCGGACCTTCGTCAGACCCTCGCGCAGGGCCGCTTCATCAGCAGCATCACCTCCAATGAAGAGGACCTGTAAACCTGCGTTGTCCAAGCCAAACCCCCCGCTACGATGCGCACGCTACCCCGGCCGGTAGAACTTCGTGCGTCGCTGCGCGAATTCTTTCGCGAACGACGGATTCATTGCTGCGGTCGCGTCCTTCCAGCCGTGGAGCGTCAGGAAACAAGCAATACTTGAATTGTGATTGCTATTGTGAAATTTACGCTTCGCATTCTGTTTTCAACCCTTAATTTGTGTCGGTGAGACGATGACTACTCCTCTGATTCTATCCAAGCCGTCGCTGCGCGACTTCCTCGAGATTCCCTACGATGAGCTCGAGGATCTGAACCTCGAAGCGAAGGACGCTCGCATCAAGCGGAAAAATCCAGAGAAGGTGCAGGAAGAAAGGATGAAGTACCTCGCCGACGAGAAGCGGATCAAAGCGGTCACCGTGTGCTTCACCGACCTCGAAGGTCGGATGCACATGCTCGATTACGACAAGAAGTTCCTGCTCAAGTCGGCCGACAACCTGACCTTCGACGGCTCGTCGATTCGCGGGTTCTCGCAGCAGCAGGAATCGGACCTTCGCCTCGAGATCGACTGGCCGGCGTTCTACTGGCTGCCGTCGGATGTCTTCGGCCCGGGCAAGGTTCTCGTCTTCGGAGCGGTGATTGATCGCGACGGCTCACCGTACGTCGCCGACTTGCGCGGCCGACTGAAGAGCTACACCGATGCATTGTTCAAGAAGGACCAGACGATTTGTCACGTCGCCCACGAGATTGAAGGGTTTCTCTTCAAGGGCCGAGATGCCGAGCGCCACTTCCACGAGACTTCGTTGTTCGACTTCATCAGCACCGGTGGCTACTACCACTCGCTGCCAGGCGACGGGCTGCGCAAGTTCATCGACTCGGCCGCCGAAGTGCAGCGCGCGATGGGCTTTGCCAATGAGAAAGATCACCCTGAAGTTGCGCCCAGCCAGTTCGAAATGAACTTCAGCTACGCCGACGCGGTGATTGGCGCCGACCAGGTGCAGCTGTACAAGTTGCTGTCGCGTCAGGTTGCGGCGCAGATGGACTTGACGGCGTGTTTCCTGCCGAAGCCGGTCACCGGGGTGAACGGCAACGGGATGCACACCAATATGTCGCTCAACCGCAAGGGCGTGAACGTCTTCTACGACAAGAAGGGCCAAGACGGCCTGTCGAAGGAAGGCTGGAAGTTCATCGAAAGGATTCTTTCGAACGCGCCTGACATCTGCATGGTGCTCAACTCGTCGGTCAACGCGTACCGCCGATTGGATCCGCACTTCGAGGCGCCCAATCAGATCAAGGCTTCGGCGATCGATCGCGGCGCGATGGTTCGCATTCCATTGGGCAACGAGAAGTCGGCGCGAATTGAAGTGCGCAGCGTCGCTCCGGACGCCAACCCCTACATGAGCGTCTACACGATTCTTCGTACTGGGCTCGAAGGGCCGATCTCCACTGAGGATGCGGGCAAAAAGTCACGCACGCGCTTCTTGCCTGACAACATCTACGACGCGAATCGGCTCTTCAAAGGCAGCAAATTCGCTCAGGAGATTTTCGGCGACAAAGTGCACGAGAAGTTCGCCGAGCTGAAAAACCTTCAGGCCGAGCGTTGCCCGAAGGCGTTGGGTGCGCGGGTGAAGACGTCGGAAATCCAATTCCATCACGAAGTGACGAATCAGTACCTCTGGAATCAGTTCTAAGCGTGGCGTTCACCCTTCTCGCAGGGTCTTCTCATCTGGCGTTGGCGACGCAGCTCGCCCGCCAGATGGGTGTGCCTTTGGGCGAATGCAGCATCGAACGGTTTCCCGATGGCGAGTCGCAAATTGAAGTGCAGTGCGAGGTGCGTGGGCAGGACGTGTTCGTGGTGCAGTCGTTGTGCGCTCCGGTTGGCGAGCACCTGCTCGAGCTGACGATGATGGCGGATGCGATTCACCGCGGCGGCGCCCGAAGCGTCACCGCGGTGGTTCCGTACCTTGGCTACGCGCGGCAAGACCGTCGCGAGCTGGGTCGTGAGCCGTTGGGCGCGAGGGTGATGGCAGAACTGCTGTCTGCGGGACGAATCGATCGGCTCGTCTGTCTGGACCTTCACAGCCGAGCGGTTGAAGGCTGTTTTCCTCAGCCGCTCGAGCACGCGAGCGCGATACCTGCGTTGGCGGCGCAGCTGTCGGATGTACCGCGTCCTGCGGTGGTGATTTCCCCGGATCTCGGAGCGGTGAAGCGCGCCGAAGCGTATGCGCACCTGTTGGAGCTGCCGGTTGCGATCATCCACAAACAGCGCCTGTCGGGTGCTGACGTCTCGGTTCGAGGAGTCGTCGGCGAAGTGAAGGGCCTGTTTCCGGTGGTGGTGGATGACATGATTTCGACGGGAGGAACCATCGCCGCGTCGATTCAGGCCTTGCTCGAGGCGGGCGCGCAGCCGCAGGTGACCATCGCCGCGACGCATGGGTTGTTTGTAGGTCAGGCGTTCGAGCGGATGCGGAAACTGCCGATTCGCAAAGTGGTCTGCACGGACAGCGTGCCGCAGCCGTCAAAGACACCGTTCACGCTTCAAGTCGTCAGTGCGGCGCCAATGTTGGCAAGCGTGGTGAACCGCCTGCTGGCCGAGAATCGTTGATTCGACAGGGTAAAAGCCCGTGTTACGAAGCCAGCTCACCGCTCGATTCGGCCGAACGCCGTCTGCGAGCGACCCTGGGAGGGGCTCCAAATGAAGATGTACCAGTTGGCGATGTTGACGCTTGTGGTTTCCGCAATGGTTGCATGTGGTTCCAGCAGTACGGGCGGGTCGGGAGGCGGTAGTGGTGGCAGCGCCGGCGGGAAAGGAGGCGGATCAGGCGGCGGAAGCGGCGGTGGAGCAGCAGGCGGCGCGGGCGGTGGAGCAGCAGGTGGCGCGGGCGGTGGAGCAGCGGGTGGCGCGGGCGGTGGGTCGTCATTGCCTGCATGCTCGGCGAGCTACGCAGGAGGTTGTACGCAGCCGATCGACCTCACCGGTGGCGGGAACATGGTGACCTTCGACTTCGCAACCACAAACGGCGCCCCGAAGTGCATCAAGGTGAAGAACACGCAAGCGGTCCAGTTCACTGGAGTGACGGCCTCCCCGCATCCGATGTCTCCATTGGATTGCGGACCAGCCAATGTGATTGCCACAACGCAAACGGCGACATTCACCAGGACGTTCAGCGTGACAGGAATTTACGGCGCTCACTGTGAAATACACGGAACGAACACCGGAACCGGGATGGCGGTCGCGATTCAGTCGGTTCCGTAGCCCGTCTCGCAGACAAACGCGTGCATGATTAGGAGGCAGCGGCAAAGAGGTTCTTTGCCGTCGATGGTTGGCCGTTCGCGTTCGAGGACGCAAGAAATGTCGAGCCGCAGCTGTGCACGTCAATTCCCAGTGCACCCGCTGGAGTGCTCCATCTTTCTGCAAACAAGCATCACATTTGGGGCGCTCGCATCCCTGAGCAGGTCGAATCTGTCTTGGCCCCTGATTCGCACTGACGTTGGGCATGATGAAGGGCTCTGTCAATATTGGGTTGCTGATGCTGACGCTGGCAGGCTGCAGCGGAGGCGTCGGCGAACTGGGCTCGGACGCGGTCAGCTACAAGTTCGGTGCAACGGTCGCGGTGAATCCAACCCAGCCCCTACCGAACCGGCGTGTCAGCTTCAATCTCGAAGTGACCAGCGCTTCGAACCGGCCAGTGAACGCGGACATCACGCTCAAGGTTGTCAGCAAAGAGAACGAGACGATGTACGAGTCGGTTTGGGCTGACGTGTACTTCCACGAGAGCGAAGTGTGGAACCTCACCCAGGGCTTCCTGCCCCACGCCGATGCCGCTCGCAAACCGTGGGCTGTGCGGATTCTCGTAAAACACCGCAACTCTAACGAAGTGCTCTTCAACGAGTCGATCGCGACGCTCGACTTCAAGAAAAAATAGCGGTCACTGCAGGCCCGGCAAGGGGGCTGTCAGTGCACCGGGTTATCGGGGTCGGTAATCTCAATCGTCCCGAAACGGGCTTCGAACTTGGCAAGATTGTCTTGAATGGCCAACAGC
>JANOHG010001120.1:0-3129 GCA_031406375.1 Archangiaceae bacterium
GGTTGGCGGAAACCATTTCCTAGGAGTGACCATGAGGTTGGCATTGGTGGTTGTCCTTGTTGTCGGCATGGGTGGAAGTGCTCGGGCGTCAAACCGCGGGACGCAAGCGTCGAAGGTGAGGCTGATTGAGCCCGCCAGCTACCATCGAGTAGCTCCGGTACCCGTGCCATCACCCGTGGCTCCGATTCGTGCCGCGACCACCACCAGCTTCTTGCTGCTCGGACTGAGCCTGACAGGCGCGGGCTTGGTTCTGGGCGGAGCGGGATTTGCGGTGCTGTACCTGTGCCGAGAGGGGACCGCGTGCCACAACAACACGAATACCACGGTGGGTTGGGTGTTGGCGGCGCCAGGCATCCTTCCTCTGGTGGTCGGGGTTGCGATTCTCTACTTCGGCACTGGAGGTGGACGCCGTGCAGACCTGAGTCCTGCGGAACAGGTCGGGCAGTGGGCCTTCAGCGCGATTCCGCTGAGCGGCGGTGGTCTGATCAGCGGCGCGGTTCGATTCTAAGTCCCCAGTTTACCTACGCGTTTGGGGTGACCAGCGTTGTGGTCACCTGAGCACAAAAAAACCACCGTTTCGGTGTGTCCGTACTCCAGCATACATCAAAGTACCTGAGTGACTTCATGAGCGTAGGATCCGGTCAACCCCTTGCACCTGGCGGCGAATATGCGACCCACTTTTTGGCGGATTTCCCACAGCGTGCTCCTGGTCGTTCTCTCGGGTTGCGAGGGAGTGGTAGGGGATCTTGGGATGCCGGTTGTTCCACCCGTGGTCGTCGCTGGGAAGCCGACCATCACGGCTTTCAGCTGCACCCCCGACAGTGGGCCTGCGCCGCTTGCCAGCGTCTGCAGCCTTAGCGTCAGCCACCCAGACGGCAAGCCTTTGAAGTGCACGCTGACCGTGAGCGACGGGCGCACCGCTTTGATGGACAGCGCCGAATGTGCTGGGTCGTTGACCCAAGCGATGACGTTTGATCGAGCAGGGAGCTTCGTCGTCACGCTGGTGGTTCGCGACGCCTTGGGCGCCAGTGTCGAGCAGGTTCGAACGATTGCCGTCGCCGAGCGGCCGAATTTGGTGCCGGTGATTGCTTCGTTCGTCGCTAATCCGGCCGCAGGCACCGTTCCCTTGAACACCACCTTCACTTGGGCTGTCTCGGATCCCGAGGGCGAGGCACTGAGCTGTTCGATTGATGTCGGCAACGACGGCAGCGTCGAGTATCCGACGCTCGACTGCGCCACAGCTTCGAGGACGCACACCCTTGCTACCGCAGGGGCGGTCGAAGTGCTCTTCGTCGTCAAAGATGCACGAGGGCTCGCAGCGAAGTCGGTCATCACGCTCACCGCACGCGCTCCGGTAGGCGATGTGCGGATCTCCAAAATCGAGTGGGCTCAGTCGATCGTGCTCGAGAATCTGCGGCTGGTACAAGGCAAGGCGGCGCTGTTGCGCGTGCACGTTCTGGGCGACAAAGCAGGGCTCTTGAACCTCGTCGTTGACGCCGAAGGCTTTACGGCTGCAGGTGTCTCGTTGGGCAAGTTGACCTTGGTTGGACCCTCGACTCCGCCGGTTGCCGTCGTCCCTGCGGACCTGCGGCAACAGTGGACCGCGACGGTGCCCGCCGCGTGGGTCGAAGTCGGTTTTGAGATCCGGCTGAAGCTCGATCCGCTGGATGTGATTGCCGAGACCGACGAGACGAACAATGGCAGTGTCCTGAAGCCTGCAGTGGGCAAAGGCAACGTGGTGTTGCTGACTTCTGTGCCGGTGATTCACCAGGGCACGACCGGAGCAGTGGTCGACATCCAACCGATTGTGACCTCGATGTGGCCGGTGAAGGCGCTCGTCAACGCGACCCGCGCCCCGTACACGTTCGGTGGAGTGCTTCAGAGTGGCAGCACGACGGCGTGGGGCCAGCTGCTGCAAGCCATCGCCGGCGTGCGACAAGCAGACGGCAGCAGCCGTTACTACTACGGCTGGGCGAAAGTGAACTACGGCTCGGGCATCGCGGGAATCGGGTACGTGGGTGACGAAGCAGCGACCGGGCGCGATGATTCCGACGACACCGCGGCGCATGAGCTTGGCCACAACTTCGGCCGCAATCACGCGCCTTGTGGAGGCGTTGCTGGAGCCGACGCGAACTTCCCCCATGCCGGAGGAAAAATCGGAACCTGGGGCTACAACGCAATCACCAAAACGCTGCTCAACCCCGCGACCTACGTGGACTTGATGAGCTACTGCAATCCGGTGTGGATCAGCGACTACACCTACCGGGCAGTGCAGACGCGTCTCGAGACGCAGGCGTTCGTGGCGCCTGGGGGCCCGGCGATGTACGTGCCGGTGGTGCTGGTCGCAGGCGTGATTCGCAACGGAACTGAAGTCACGCTGCGACCTGTGCACCAGATGGTGGCCGCCCGGTCGGCGAACCAAGATGGCGCGTGGGCCGTACGGCTGGTCACTCGCGATGGCCAGCAGGTGGTGGTTCCCTTCACACCCGTCGAGGTCGCCGACTCGGAAGACGGCGAACACCACTTCACCTTCACCGTGCCTGATCCTGGATCGTTGGTCGCAGTCGAAGTATTGAACGGGTCGACGGTGTTGCAGCGCACGCTGAGCCAAGCCACCGACGTACCGACGCCCGTCTTGAAGGCGGTCGGGTCGAACGCGGTGCAGTTGAGTTGGGACGCTCGGCAGTTCGGCTCGGCGCAGATCGCCCACCTGGCTACCGACGGCACTCGGACCACGCTCGCGCTCTGGTTGACTGACGGCGCTGCCTTGGTTCGTACCGACGGGCTGGTGGGAGGCCGTTTCGAAGTGAGCCTTTCTGACGGCGTCCGATCAACTCGAAGCGTCGTCGAGCTTCATCGGTAGTCGCCTGCCAGCCGCTGGACGGCTGTTCGAAAAGGTGAGGTGGAACCTGGCCGGGGGGATGAGATTCCGTCTTACCCAGCAAATACTTTTTCACGTGGCCTCGCAGAGGATGGGGACGAAGGCGGCCGCATGATTGCGAGTCGCCACGTCCTTCGGTCCGAAGCTCCCCACGAGGCTCCCGCGCACGAAAACGTGCTTGAGCCCCTCGCTCTCGACGACGCAGCCTCCGCCGCCAAACCGATGCGCGTCCGGCCGGTCTCCCAATG
>JANOHG010001133.1:0-2445 GCA_031406375.1 Archangiaceae bacterium
GAATCGAGATGAGCAGCGTGGTGACGCCGAAGATGTTCGCCATGCGGGGGTCGATGCCCGCGATGAACTGGTGGTGCGCCCAGACGAAGAAGGACAGCACGCCAGTGCCGAACGCCGTGTAGAGCACCGTCTTGTAGGCGAAGAGCTTCTTGCGCGAGTAGACGGTGATGATTTCAGCGACGATGCCGACCGCGGGCAACATCACCACGTAGACCTCGGGGTGTCCGAAAAACCAAAAGAGGTGCTGCCAGAGAATGGGGTCTCCCCCGCGTACCGGATCATAAAACCCGGTGCCAATCGTCTGGTCGAACAGCAACATCACCGCGCCAGCGACCAGTGGCCCCACTGACGCCATGAACAGAATACTGGCGATCACAATCATCCAGACCACGATCGGCACGTCGAACATCTTCATGCCCGGAGCCCGGGAATTCATCATCGTGGTGACGAAGTTGATTCCGCCCAGCAGGAACGCAACGAACTCGACCGCCACCGCGAGCAACCACAGCGGAGCGCCCTGCGGCGTGAGGTTGTATTCGGCACGCGCCGACAGGGGCGGGTACGAGGTCCACGCGCCACCGAACGCACCGCCCTCGACGAAGAACGAGAAAATCAAGATCAACGCGCTCAGCAAAAACAGCTGGTACGACAGTCGATTGATCCGCGGGAACACCATGTCATCGCAGCCGATCATCAACGGAATGAGATAGTTGCCGAACGCGGCGATCAACACCGGCATCGCCACCCAGAAAATCATCACCGAGCCGTGCGTGGTGACCAGCGAGTTGTAGTCGTGCGCTGAGACGCGGCCCCACCCGGGCACGTCGAGCCCAGGGAATGCCTGCTGCATCCGAAAGACGTAGACGGTGAAGCCGCCGATCAGCGCCATCGCCATTCCAGTGAACAGGTACTGAAAGCCGATGATCTTGTGGTCCGTGCTGAAGAAGTACTTCTTGAAGAAGCCTTCTTCGACGTGGTGCGCGTGATCTCCGTGTGGAGCGTGCGCGTCTGCTGCGTGCGTGTCGGTGACCGGAACTGTCATGGATTTACTCCGCTGGGCACGGCGGCGACCGGGGCGTGGGTCTTCACCCATTCCGCGTGCGCTTCGGGCTTCGAAATGATGATTCGGGCGCCCATGATTCCGTGGCCGATGCCGCAAATTTCGGTGCACTGGATGTCGAAACCGCCAGTGAGAATCGGTTTGAACCAACCCTTGATGGTGCGGCCGGGAATGGCGTCTTGCTTGAGACGGAACACCGGCACCGAGAAGCTGTGCAGCGTGTCGCGCGATTGCAGCTCGAACTCGTAGGTCTTGTTCAGCTCGACGTGCAGCTCATCGATGGTGCGGATGTCGTCAGCAGTGTCGAGCTTCCCATCGGGCCCCGCGTGCACGAACGTCCATGCCCACTGCTGCGAAATGATTCGCACCGACTCGTCGACCACTGGCGTCGTCTGCTTGATGTCGACCCACACCCGAATCGCCGCGACGATAATCAGCACGTCGAACACCAGCACCGCGTAGTGGGGAATCGCCACCCACCGCTTCTCTTTCCAGGCCTCGCCAGCGATGTATTGCGCCTTCACGCCTTCTTTCTCGCTGAACATCACGATGAACCCAAAGAACAGGGCCTGCGCGAGAAGGAAAAAAAAGCCGGTGATAACCGTAATCAGAAGGATCAGGTTGTCGATGTGCGCCGCGTAACTCGAAGCCTGCTCGACGTAGTGCTCAATCACGTTCGTGTGAACCTCGCTACCAAACCAGGATGCCGACGGCCGCGATGAACGCGATCGCTGCGGCGACGGTTAAAGAGAAGACCATCCACGAAAGAGTTTCGGGAGTGATTGGTTTGTCGGACATGGATTAGCGCCCCGAGAGGGTGGCGATGTGGGCGAGGACGTTCTTCATCGCCTGCTCATCGACGAGAGTCATCGCCATCGGTCGCATTTGAGAGCCGGTAACGTCGCCGGGTGTCGTACCGCGAACCCCGCTCTTGAACTTCTTCAGCGAGCTCAACAGGTACCAATCGGGCTGGCCTGCCAGGGGAGGCGACTTCAGCTGCTCATTTCCCATGCCAGTCGCCCCATGGCACGCAGCACAAACCGCGTAGGCCGCCTGGCCCGCCGAAGCATCGCCGCCCGTCAGAGTCTGCGTTGAACGCACCGGCGCCAACCCGGAAACGTACGCCGACACTGTCTCTATCTCGCGGTCATTGGCCATCTGCCGAGACATCGGGCGCATTCGCAGCCCTTCCGCGTCGTCTGGATGCGCGCCGCGGAGCCCGGTACGAAACTTTCGAACCGTCGCCTCGACGTACCACTTCGGCAGACCGGCAATCGACGGAGCAGCCACGTAGGCTTTCCCTTCGCCGTTGTCGCCGTGACACGACTTGCACGACCCGTACAGGTCATGACCCCCTTGCGGCGTGTGGGCCGCTGCGGGCGGAC
>JANOHG010001141.1:0-7379 GCA_031406375.1 Archangiaceae bacterium
CGCCCACGTCTTGTAGTTGCAGCAGGGGCACACCCACGCTGTGTTGCAACCACTCGATGATGTGAGGACTGGGCTTCGGTGACTCTTCGGTCTGGAACCGCTGCGCCTCTGGGTCCACGGTCTTCCGCAGCGGCTCCAGCAACTTTCGCACGAAGGTTGCGTCGCGCCCTCTGCGGACTACGTCTTGGCTGCGATCTTGGTGGTCAAGACTGGGTTGCTCGAAGGCGTGACCGCCGCTGAGTCCTGCTCTGCGGTGACGGTGACAGTGAATGCTTTGAAGGGAGTCAGGGTGTCGAGAAGCCCTTCTTTTTGCGCGTTGAGCTGAATCTGCCCGACGTTCTGAACCGGCCCGCCTTCACTGGACTGGATCCAGGCCACGTAGACTGTGGCTCCTGCATTGACCTTCGCGGGGTCGGCAAGGTGGTGGATCGCAATCTTCACCAGCGTGTTGCCGTTTGGCCCTTCGGCGACTTTCACTTCTCCTTCCGCGCCGAGCACTTGTGGGCCCGACGTCATTTGAGACGGGGTTGCACAGCCGACAATGAGACCACAGAGGGAGAAGGCCAGCGTGAGCTTTGAAGTGCGCATCGGGTTCCTGGGGTTTGGAGCGGCTCGGGATCGGGCCACGCCGGTCGCGACAAGTGCACTGCCTGGGCCACTGGTGCCCGCATGAGTGCCGGCATCGGCCGCACCTTGAGAAAGTTGACCTGTGACAAGCCGCACAAGTGAGGCGGACCGTCACGGTGTTCGAAGAAACAGCCACGGCGCGGTCCATCGAGTCTGTCGAATGACTCAAAGACGAACCAGCAACCGCAGCGCTTTGCGCTGCATCTTGGCCAGCGCGTGTTGCTTCTTGAAGGCCCCGCCAGGGCGCGCGCAATGTCACCCACCCGCGCCGAGCGACAGCGGGGAGCCGTCTACTAGCTGGCTATCAGACGAACCGGGAAGGTGAAGCGGAACACGCTGCCCTGCCCGACCGTGCTCTCGGCCCAAATCCGCCCGCCGTGGGCCAGCACAATGCACTTCGAGATGTAGAGCCCAAGGCCGAGGCCGCGTTGGTCGTTCTTGCCGACCTGCCAGAACCGCTCGAACACCGCCTCAAGCATGTGGGGCGGAATCCCGGTGCCGGTGTCGATCACCGACACGCGCAGTTGGTCTTTTTCGCGCGCCGCGTGGATGGTGATTTTGCCGCCGATGGGGGTGAACTTGACCGCGTTGGTGATCAGATTTGCGAGTACCTGCAGCATCCGCTCGCGGTCGAAGTCTGCCTCGAGCGCGCTGCTCTTGCCCGACGTCAGGGTGATGCCCTTTTGCGCCGCGGCATGCGCGAACGTGTCGACCGCCTCGGCGATCAGGACGGCGACGTCGCCGTGTTGAATCTGGAGCGCGAGCTTGCCCGCGTCGATGCTGACGACGTCGACGAGGTCGCCGATGAGGCGGTTCATGCGGGCGGCATAGCGCTGGATTCGGGCGGCGCCAGCGACGGTGCAGCGGCCTTCCTCGGAGTCCGAGGCTTCTTCGGCGAGCACGCCGGCGCTGGTCACGATCCCCGCAAGCAGGTTGCGCAGGTCATGGCTGACCATGCCGAGGAAGTCGTCGCGGTTGGCGAGCTTGGCGTCCGAGCGGACGCGCTCGGTCAGCAGCAACTTGTCGGTCGCGACGCGCTCGAGCGGCAGAAGCGCCGCCAGCGTTCGCGACTGCTCTTCGCGATCGAGGCGCAGGCGTTCGTCGGCCGCGGTGCGTTCGCCGTGTACCACCCTATCCTCGAGCACACGCTCGGCAGCGACTTCCTCGCGACCGCCCTCGGTGAGCTTCGAGTCGGCCCGTTTCCGCGCCGTGCCGATGATGGCGTCGGCCTGTTCGCGGGCGCGCTCGATCACCGTGTCTTCGGTTTGCTCGACGCGGGTGCGGCGGGCGGCCTGCTCGTGGTCAAGGGTCTTGCGCTCTTCGCGCAGCCCTTCGTCCGTCTTGTCGCGCTCGTTCGTCGGGCTCATGGGATTTCCATCATCGACCAATAGTCGTTGAGGACCTTGAGTTGGGCAACGAAGTTCGAGAAGTTCGCCGACTTCAGCAGGTACCCTGCGACGTTGAGCGCCTGCGCCTCTTTGCGGTCGGTTTCGTCGTTAGACGTGCTGAGCATCACGACCACCGTCGGCTTGAGCAGCGGGTCGGCGCGCAGGTTCCGCAGGAAATCGAGCCCGTCCATCCGCGGCATGTGGATGTCGAGCAGCACCAACCGCCGCGTCGGCACGGTGCCCGAGCGGAGCAGCTCGAGCGCTTCGGCCCCGTCGCTGGCGACGAACAGCGGGTGGTCGATGCCCGACTTCGCGAGCGCGCGGCGCACGTTGAGCTGCTGGCCGTCTTCGTCTTCGACGAGGACGATGTTGATGGGCCCGCCGCTGCTCATCGCGGCACCCCGACGCAGCGGGTCACGGCCTCGAGCATCTGCCTGCCCGTCAGCGGCTTGACCAGCACCTCGGCGAAGCCCGCCGCCCGCAGGCGCGCGACGTCCGATGGCGCGCTCGACCCGGTGAGCGCGAGGCTGACGTGGGCCTTCAGCTGCGCCGCGACCTCGGCGCCGTCGGCGTCGGGCAGGTGGAGGTCAGTGATCAAGAGGTCGAACCGCGGCTCGGCCCGCGCGATCTCGACGGCGCTGGCGCACGAGTCGGCGAAGCGAACCTGGTAGCCCGCGCGCTTCAGCTGATGCGCCAGCAGCTCGACCAGCTCGAGGTCGTCGTCCACCAGCATCACCCGGGTCATGGCGCGCCTGTAGGCAGGGCCAGCCGCTGGCGGGTACCCGTCGGCAGCGACTCGACGACGAGGGTTCCCTGGTGCAGCTCGGCCAGCTGCCGGGCGAGCCACAGCCCCATGCCGAGCCCGGTGCGACTGCGGCGCTCGGCGAAGGGCTCGAACAGCCGCCCGCGCTCGTCCTCGGGAATGCCGGCGCCGTCGTCGTCGACGGTGAGGGTCGTCACCGCGCCCGTTGCGAGCTCGACGCGGAACTTTCGCCGCGCGAAGCGGTTGGCGTTGGTGAGCAACTCGAGGATCAGCGCGGTCATTAGCGCCGCGTCGCCGTCGACCCGCACCGGCAGGTCGGGCAGCGCGCTGACGACCTCGATGCCCCGCCGCAGCTGCGCGGTGGTGAATTGCGCGATCGCCTCGCGGGTCACCGCACACAGGTCGAACGGCACCCGATTGAGCTCGAAGGGCTGCCCGAGCCGTGAGGCAAGGGCCAGCCGGTCAGACAGCGACAGCAGCCGGCCGACCGCCTTCTGCGAGAGGGTGACGATCTGATCGCGATCCGCGCTGGTGAGCCCCGTTTCCTGCGCGACCTCGGTCAAAGTGCTGCCGATGACGTTCAACGGCGACCGCAGGTCGTGGGCCAACTGCGAGAGGAACCGTGACGAAGGGCGACTCACGTTGGGGGCACCGTTGCAGGGGTCGGTTGGAGCCGCTCGAGCATGCGGTAGAGGGTGCGGCGATCGACGCCCAGCACCTGCGCAGCGCGGGTCTTGTTGCCCCCAAGCAGCATCAGCACCCGGCGCAGGTAGCGCTGGCCGACCTCCTCGAGGCTGATCAGATCTTCGGGGTGGTCGGCGGTGACGATGACCCGCTGCGACTGAAACTCGCGTACTCGGCTGGGCAGGTCGTCGACCGCCAGCTCGTCGAAGCGGGCGAGGGCGAAAGCGCTCTCGACGCAGTTCTCCAGCTCGCGGACGTTGCCCGGCCATTCGTAGGCGAGCAGCTTCGCCGCGGCCGCCGCCGAGAACCCCTTCACTGCCTTGTCGCTGCGCAGCGCCGCGGTCTTGAGGAAGTGCTGGGCGAGAACGAGCACGTCGCCCTGGCGCCCGCGCAAGGGCGGCACCTCGATGCGCGCGACGTTGATCCGGTAGAAGAGGTCTTCGCGGAATCGCTTCTCGTGAACCTCGGTCTCGAGGTCGCGGTTGCTCGCGGTGATCAGGCGGGCGTTGAAGGGCACTTCTACCGAGCTCCCCAGCGGGCGCACCTTCCTTTCCTGCAGCGCGCGCAAGAGCTTGGGCTGCAGCTCGAGCGGCAGCTCGCCGATCTCGTCGAGGAAGAGGGTGCCGTTGTCCGCCTGGACGAAGAGGCCCTTGCGGTCGGTGCGCGCGTCGGTGAACGCGCCCCGGGTGTGGCCGAACAGCTCGCTCTCGAGCAGGTTGGCTGGCACCGCGGCGCAGTTGATCGCGACGAAGGGCCCGTTCTTACGCGCGCTCTGCCAGTGCACCGCGTTGGCGACGAGCTCCTTGCCGGTGCCGCTCTCGCCGCACACGAGGACGGCGGCGTCGCCCGTGGCGAGCCTCGAGATCAGGTCGAACACCTTCCTCATCGGAGCGCTGTTGCCGACGATTCGATGCTCCGCCGACGTGGGCAGCATGTCGCGCAGCCGGAGGACCTCGGTCTTCAAGGCGCGGTGCCGTCGCGCGCGTTCCACCGAGACGGCGAGCAGCTGCGCGTCAATCGGCTTGGTGAGGAAGTCCCACGCGCCGGCGCGCAGGGCGGCGATCGCGGTCTCGGTCGTCGCCGAGCCGGTGATGAGGATGACCGGCACGTCGGCGCGCTGGGCGAGGATGCGCTCGGTGAAAGCGATCCCGTCGAGCCCGGTCAGGTAGAGGTCGGTCAGGATCACATCGAAGTCTTCGGTGGTGAGCCGCTCGAGCCCGTCTTCCGCCGACCCCACCGACACGACGGTGTGGCCCAGCTTCGAGAGGTCTCTTTCCAGCAGCTCGCAGATGAGCGGGTCGTCGTCGACCAGCAGCACCCGGCTTCGTCCAGCGGTGTCATTCAAGGTGTGGGTCCTTCATGGGCGCGTCGAGAGCGGGAAACAAGCGAACAGGCCCTTCAGCAGCCGCCGTGCCGTCGTGCAACGGCGCGGGTTGACCGCGCACGGCTCCCGCATTTTCGCCACACTGCGGCGTTTCTGCACTCACAGGCGCAACGGTCACCCTCATCACCGCGATGAAGAAGGCGACCACCAGGGGCCCGGCGATGAGTCCGGACGCGCCGAACGCCGCGAGGCCGCCAATCAGCGAGAAGAAGACGACCGCGCCGTGCATGGCCGCGCCGTCCTTGATGAACAAAGGCTTGACGACGTTGTCAACCAGCCCTACCACCAGCACGCCCCAGACGAGCAGGAACACGCCGGCGCCGGTGTGACCGTCGAGGAATGACACCGCCCCCAGAACCACGAAGCAGCTCGCCGCGCCGATCGCCGGGACGAGGGCGAGGAAGAACGTCGCGAGGGTGAAGAAGATCGGGTTCGGCACGCCCGCGATCAGCAGGCCGACGAGGCCGGTGATCGCCTGGATGGCGGCGGTGGCGCCCTCGGCGACGAGCACCGAACGCGAGACGCGGCGGAACTCGCGCAGCAGGGCGCGAAACTGCCCCGCTCGCACGGGGACGATGGCGTCGATCCAGGTGATCAGCGCCGGGCCTTCGAGCAAGAGGAAGAACAGCCCGATCAGGCAGAGCACCGCATCGAGCAGCAGGCCTCCGGTGACCTGCACCAGCCCGAAGACGGTGGTCGAGCCACCTCGGCGGAGCAGCTCGGTCGCGGTCGGCACGTTGGCCATCAGGTCGCGCGCAGGGGACTGGGCGGCGGCCGGCAGTCGATCGACCGCGGCGGCGATCCGGCCCGTGGCGTTGGCCTCTTCGAGCGCGGCTCCGACCCCCGCAGCCTGGCCGATCGCCAGCGTGATGAACCCCGCAATCGGGCCGACCACTACCAGCATCGCGGCCAGCGTCACCACCACCGCGGCGGGCGTCTTCCGGCCCTTGAAGCTGCGGGTGACCCGCGCTGTCAGCGGGTGCAGGGTGCCGGCAAGCACCGCGGCAAGGAACAGCGGGGTCGCGATCGACCAGCCGACGTAGCAGAGCAGGCCGATCGCGAGCATCACCACCATCACCGGGAAGACCCGCATGCCGACCTGGTGGCGCCGTTCGGCCATCACCGTGCCGCCGCCGCCGCGAGGGCGAGGTCCGCGGTCACCCGCCCCGAGATCTCGTTGACCGCTTCGCGCAGGGCCTCGCCCATTGCCTGGGCCAGCGCCTCAGGGCTACTGTTGCCGATCGCGCGATCGAACGACAAGGTTTGCTGCAGCGACACCACCCGTTCGTCGCTCAATGCGAACGCCACCTTGACCCGCCCCACGTGCAGGGGCGTCAGCACCTCCTCGAAGCGAAGCAGCTCGACGTCGAGAGTCGGGCCGGCGCCGCGCATCACGCTCTGCAGCCCCTGCTCTTCGAACAGCACGCGGCTGAGCGCGCGCCGCAGGTAGGCCTCAGGCTTCTCCGTCCAGAGCCGATCATCGTAGAAGCCGACCTCGTGTTCGGTTGCACGGAACATGATCCGTTCGGCGATCGCTGCGCCGGCGGTGACCCGGCCGAGCCGCAGCTCGCCGTTCGCGCGGCGCACCGCGGCCGTTCGCACCGACTGGAGGTCGGGGCTGAAGTAACGGCGCATCGGGACGTCGCCTTTCGAGAACAGGGCGCAGCCTTCGAGCGCGAGGGCGAGCAGGAAGAGGATCAAGGCCTTCACTTGGAAGCCCTCCGCGCGCGGCCCTTGATCAGCATGTCGGGGTCGAGCTCGAGCGCGTCTGCCAGGCGCTGAATCGATTGGGCCGCGCCCTGCACGTCTTTGAGCGCGTCTTCCATCGCCGGGCCGACGTGGGTGGCGTTCTGCGCCAGGCTGCCCAGCGCTTCGGAGGTGCGCTGCACGCTGACCGCGAGTCCCTTCTCGCCGTTCACCCGCGCGAGCACCTGGTTCACCCCGGTGAGAGCGACGTTGAAGTTCGCCAGCGTTGCCTGGGCGTCCTTCGACAGCTTCCCCGGCTCGAGCCCGACGATCGCGGTGTTGATGACGGCGAGCACCCGGTCGATCAGCTCCAGCGTTCCGGCGATCTTTCGGGGCAGATCCATGTCGGACACCTGGGCGAAAATAGCGTTGACCTGGCCGAGCGCGGTGAGCATTTGCTTCGCCAGATCGGGAAACCGATCGACCGCTTGCACCACCGAGTCCTCGAGGTTTTTCATCATCGAGGCCTCGGCGGGGATGTAGTTGATCGGCACCTCGAACGGCAGCACCAGCGGCGGGTGGGCCTCGACGTCGAAGAAGTCCATCTGAAGGAACTTCACCCCCGTGATCCCGGCCGAGGCCAGCTGAACGCGCAGGTCGACGGGGATGACCAGCCTGGTCTTCGCGCCCTTGAGCTCTTCGACCGCGAGCCCTAACGCGTTGAGCACCTTCACCCCGAGGCCGTAGGTGACCTCGACGTGGCGCTTGTCTCCGGCGAGGTCGATCTCGGCGACGCTGCCGATGGTCACGCCGCGGAACTTCACCGGCGAGCCGACCTCGAGGCCCT
>JANOHG010001148.1:0-5272 GCA_031406375.1 Archangiaceae bacterium
TACGGGACGAGGCAATGTCCGGCTTCTGATTCCCTTCGATTGACCGATCGCCATCATCGGGCTCGAGCGTCGATGCTCATTCTCGGTGATGGCCATCAACAGCCCGGCGCGATCATCCGGCAACCATCCTGATCCGTAACAGTTCCACGCGCAAGGCACGGACCAGGACGGCTCGCGCCTGGAGCTCAAATTTGATTTCGTTGAGCCCGAAAACGCCAGACTCTGCCGCCACGGCAATGGCGTACTTCAGATCACGAAAGGCGAACGACGGGTCGTCGCGGAAAACGCCAAATTCAGCGAGCTGGATTGACGGGCTCCTGGGCGAGACAGGGACCGCAGTCACTGGGCGCCGACATCGCCGCAGGCATCTCCGGAGAAATGGGCCACATAGTTCACCAGCACCGAGCAATCGGCCGCAGGCCCCGCCTGGGTTTCAGAGCCAACGTTGCAATAGCCGGTAATTAGGGTACAAATTCGCCCGAGTATACATAATCTTCATTATCTGACGCTGTGTAGTACCGGTACTTATAACCATCCCACGGACACAACCAGGTCGTCAAGAAACCGGATTCCGCGCCAAACGGACTCCGCTACCTCATCGGGCTTCTTGGATTGCAGTCCGGGCCAGGATCTCTGAGACCGACTGGATCACTTCCTGGGAGCCGCCACCTAACCCGACTGGCGACTTGAGGATCATCATCTCATCTTCAGCCATGCCGCCACGCGAACTGAATACTTTGGTAGTGTCCACTTCGAATCAGCCCCTGCCAATGCGACGAAACCTCCGCAGCAAACTGGACGCTATCAATGAGCACGCCCATCTCGATGTTTCGAGACTGCCCTCGGTCAGTCGCGATGTCGTTGTTGATGGCGCTCTCGTCGTAGACGGAATCATTTGGCAGCGAGGGTGCGGCATGCGGAGCCCGAGCTACTTCGGTGCAGCAACCCCTGCGCAGATGGCCGGAGTTGGGGTGGAGGTCGTGGATGGGGACGCTACCCATGCCTTCCAGCTCGCACAGGAGACGGTGCTGACCGCGGCTTTGCATTTAGAGACCGCGGCTGGGTCGCGAACTTCGCTCTGACAGATTCCTGCTTTGATGCAGCAGGCGTCTCTCCCGGAGGCAAGGCAGGCGTCTCGCTCCGAAGTGGGGCCGCCAAGGCACTCGTAGACCCGCTGGCATGTTGCACCGAGCAGCTCGTCGCAAGCTTCCCCCACCGTCATAGGCGGGCCGCACGCAGACATCGCCGCCGCCACACCGATAGCCAGCGCAATACGGCTCATGTTTGTGCCCCCAGCATCGCCGCGGCTCAGTAAGGCGACCAGCGGACCCGTGTCGACGATGAATTCCTTCAGAGGCCGTAACCCTCGAGGCGGGCGGGGTTGGTCGACAAATCGTCGGGACCCTCGACGCTGCCGACCGCCTCACCCGCTGCCTCGAGAAACGACTGCGGCCGAGGCTCCTTCAAGCCTTCGATCGCTTCTCGGATGACCGCTGACTGGGTCAGGCCCCGGCTCTTGGCTACTCGCGAGACCTTCACGTAGGCGCTTCGAGACAGCTTAACGGTGATCGCCTTGAGGGCCATGCGGGGGTCATACCATTGCGTCGTACCGGCAGCACGGATCAGACCGACAGCGATCGGGCCCGGCGTCACACAGCAACACCAGTGGCGAAACGGGCCTTGGTTCGTCGTTGTCGTTGCTACAACATCGGTCGGCCCTTCGAGGGAGGTTCCGCCGCATGTGGAAGCAGGCTCTTGCCATTCTTGTCGTCGGCGGCGGCACGCTCGCGGTTGCGGGCTGCGCCGATCCCGTTCGGGCCCCCACGGATGCGTCAGCGAAGGCTGGGCTCAGCTCTTCGGCGGCAGCCGTCGCAGACGAGCAGCACAGTGAAGACTTTGCACTTGATGCGAGCGCCGGGAGCGGGCCGGACGCGATGGGCGGCTTCAAGCCTATTCAATGCAGCGAACCTCGATTAGGCGCCGGGAAGCTGCTCTATCTCAACTTGAAGTCGTCATCACGCCCGCTGGCCCTGATGAACAAGGGCGACGAAGTGGTGATGGAGCTGACAGGTGCCAGCAGATCCTCGGTGTTACTTGATGAACTCGTGCTGCGCTACGAGCCAACTTCGAATCTCGAAGTCCTCGGCCCGAGGACAGCGACGTTTCGCGGCGTCCGATATGCCACGCAGGACAGCGATCTCATCACCCCCAAGATCAGAGTCCGCTTGAAGGGCGATGGGGGAGAGCTGAGAATCTTCTACGCTGCCACTCAGGCCGACGAGGAAACCCCAAAGGCCAAACGGGCGCTCGCGGCGGAAGCGAAGACCCTCGCCATCACCATCGGATTCGGCAACCTGGCGGAGGACGCTCGGCGACTCAACAGCGGGTCCCTTGCTGACCTCGTCGCACGGGCGCTTGAGCCGTGCGTGAAGGAGTCCATGCACTGCTTTGGAACCTTCCTGGGACTCAAGCTCAAGGTCGTGATCACGTTCGCGAACTCGGGGGCGGTGAAGCACGCTGAGGTCGATGGGGTCATCGACCTGATTTCCACCTGCATGAAGGACAGAATCGCCAGGCTTTCGGTTCCTCCCTTCGACGGTGAGCCCTTCGAGGTGCAGTTACCGCTCATCATGAGCGACCAGCCTCACGCGCTCCTTCGTGTGGAATAGGTTTCAGCTCTGGCTTTCCTGGATTTCGGTGAGGGCAACGGGGACCCGGTAACGCTCATTGCCTGCCCACTCCACTCCGATCCATTTAGTTTAGCCCGAAGTGACCCCTGGCGAATCGCGCAATGGATCGATCCCCTTGGGGGTTTTGTCAACCAATGCGTTCGCGTCTGACGGGTCCGAGTCGGTTACCATCGACACGTCGAGTCAAAGCCGCCCTGGCGATTCCGATGATCGAGGAGGAAGGAGCTCTCACCACCCAGAGAGGCGTGCGGATGACCGGGTCGCGGGCGAGGAGCACGCTTTACTTCGTCGGGGATGTCCGCGTGACCGGCCGCGCCGTCTACCTGTGTCCGAAAGGAGATCCGTTGGTGATCATCCCGCTTGGGCGGAACCCGATCGCTGCGCAGTTCGCACAGTTCGACGCTTAGGCGCAGCTGGTCGGTGAGCCGAGCGTCGAAGGGAGCTGGGTGGTCTTCAACGTGAAGGTCGGGCTGGGTCGGGAGACGATCAAGGTCGAGCCATCGGATCTCCAGCAGTTTCTAGCCGCCCTGAAGGTGGCCCGAGGCCAGTCAGCAGTAGCTCGCGCCAGTCCGCGGGCTTGTCGAGCCCTGCCGGCGGTGGTGCAACCTCTACGGGTGGCGGTGTAGCCCTCGCCTTGAGCAACTCGCAGGCAGCAACGAGCTTCGTGTTGACGTTGCCCGGTGCCAGCAGTCCGTAGTGGCGCAGCTTCACGAAGCCGTGGGGCAAGACGTGTTGCAGAAAGCGGCGGAGAAATTCGTGAGGGTGCAGCGTGGCGGTGTCCTCGCCCCACGTGCGGAAGGTGACGGCGTCGTCGGTGACGCTGACGAGGCGGTGGTTTGAAAGGCCGACACGGTGGGTGTAGCGGCCGAGGTATTGGTAGACGATTTCGGGCCCGGCGAAAGGCGGCTTCGCGTAGGATACCCACTTCGTTCGGTACAGCTTGCGTCGCAGCCGTTTCCACGCGACGTCGTTCGGCACGCCGCCGCCGAAGCCGTCGACGCCCGCGAGGTTGAGACGGCCCTCGTGAAACGCGGCGTCGAGCGCGGCCACCAGCTTTCCTCGGAACAGGGCCGAGAGGACGCGCACCGGAAACAGGTCGACCACAACCAGGTCGTCAAGAAAGTCGACGTTGCTTCGGTTCTTCGGTGATCAACGAATGGCTTAGCGAAGGGTTTGTGGAACGCCACCGGATCTCGGCGAACGTCGACAACCGACATGTCGGTTCCGGGAATCTGCGGTTTTCAACGACCATTCACGCCGTCCACCACACCCTCGGCCACCGCAGCGGGTAGGTAGAGTTGTCGTACGGCAGATCTCGCTGACCATTCACAGGTCCCACCTGCACGCCGCGAAGTCGAGGGCTCGCTGGAGGCTTCAGACGTGAGGTGGAGCATCCGTGTCGCACCGCGGAACGGGACGGTTGGGGCGTTGAGGCGGGTGTCCGCTCCTCGACAGCGGCGCTGGCATCGGGCGTGCGCCAGCTCGAAGGCGAATGGACGGGGGGAGGCCAGGACTTCAGCGGCGGCAGCCGGAACAATCGGTACTCCACCGCGTCGTGCGGGAGGGGTGGCCCGGAGTGCTGGCTGCCTCCGAAGCGCACGGTGGTTTTCCGAAGCGGGTCCACGAGGAGATGCGGCGTTTCCTGGGCTGCGGCGACGTCCGTCGAGGCTTTGCTTTGGCGAAGTGCGAGGCCTGCAAGGAATCGACGCTGATTGCGTTTTCCTGCAAGTCGCGTGGATGGTGCCCCTCATGCGGAGCGCGGCGGGCTCACGGGCGTCGGCCCCCAGTCGAACACTGCTCTTCGACCAACAAGCGCCGAGAGCGCAGCCAGCAGTGCGCCCCATAGGAACGCGGTCGGCGACTCCGTAGTCGGCGACACCATGTCCACGTAGGTTTTGAAAAGCCCTCGGATTGCGTTCGCCGGGAAGAGGCTGATTGACGAAGGTGCGGCTCCGACTGGCTGCGGTTGATGTGATGTCTGATTGGCGGCATGATTCATCGTTGTCTCCTTGAGCGCTGCACCGGCCACCACCTTCCAAGCGAGGGCCGATTGCAGCGCTTGTTTGTTTTCAGCTCGGCGTCACTGCGCTCCTCGTGAAATTCGTTGGCCGCGCCCCTGCGCAGCGGGTGGCAAGCACCGCAACCGCGCCGACGTGGCGGAGGCTGTTGGGGTCGGTGTCGGTGGGGTGAGCGCAGGGGCGTTCATGGCAAACACCCGGACAGCGCCTTGTCACCACTGACCTTCCGGTCAGCCGCGTCCCACTCTGCAAGAACCTTGAAGAAGCCCGTCAGGTTCTCGGCGATCTCACGCTCGTCTTCGTCAGTCAGCGGCTTGGCAGAGCGGCCCCCCCAAAACCTTCGGCTTCGCTCAGCCCCGTCGGCGCTGGTCGGTGAACCGCTGCCACGACCAATCGTGGTCATCGCCGCTCTCCGGCTTGGTCATCGGCGGCGTCGTCGTGTTGGGGGCTCGCTTCGTTGCTCGACAGCACCCGTTCGAGCGCGGCCAGAGTGGCGCCATGAGGCCGAACCTCTCCCCGCTCTACGCGCCCTACTGTCTCCCGCGCCACCCCGGCGGCCTGTGC
>JANOHG010001207.1:0-3739 GCA_031406375.1 Archangiaceae bacterium
TCCGTCTTTGTCGTTGTCTGGATCCGGACAGCCGTCCGCGTCTTCGAAGCCGTCTTTGTCCTCGGCGTCCTTCGGGCAGCGATCATCGTCATCGAAGAGCCCGTCACCGTCGGTGTCGACCGCGGGCTTCTTGTCTGGGCACCCATCGAGATCTTCAAACCCGTTCATCGTTTCGGGCTGATTGGGACATCGGTCTTTCACGTCGAGGATTCCGTCTTTATCGTTGTCGGGATCCGGACAGCCGTCCGAGTCTTCGAACTTGTCGAGGTCTTCGGGTTGATTGGGGCAGCTGTCCTTCGAGTCGGTCAGTCCGTCGCCATCGCTGTCGGGCTCATCTGGGCAACCGTCGTCGTCTTGAAAACAGTTCTTCGTCTCAGGCTCATTGGGGCATTGGTCACGGTCATCAGGAATTCCGTCGCGATCGCGATCCGCCTGCTGGCACACCGGAGCGTAAGTCACCCCCGCAAGCACCCGCAGGTCGGTCGAGCCGTAGCCACTCACCAAACCACGACCGACTCCAACCGAGAGTGCCCACTCTTTTGCGAAGGTGGCCTTGAAGCCAAGGTCAGCCTCAATGGCAAAGTTTTCCGAGCGCGTTCCGTTCGACAGGCCAACGATGCCGTGCACCCCGACCGCGGCGCTCAGTGGAGTATTTTGCACCGTAAAGGGCACCTCGGCTCCGGCTGCCCAGGCAAATTCATTGTGAACAATCAGATTCACGAGCACTTCGCGCCTGCGAACGTTGAAGCCGAGGTTCGCATCGACGCGAAAACGGTCGTGTTTGAATTCGGCGAGCGCACGGGGCTGGATGCCGACGAAGCCTCCGCCCATGAACGCATCGGTGCGGCCGGTTGGGATGACGACGGGAAGCGCGAGCCCAATCGAGAAGCCCGAGTCATGCTGCAACAGCCGCGCACGGGGCAACAGCCGCAAGTCACCCGCTCCAAAGTTCCAACCCGAACCGACGTAGCGCGAGTTGAGCAAGGCTGAGTTGCCGCTGCGCTGAAGGTAAAGCGGCAAGTGAATGCCAAGCTCGAGCCAATCAGAGACTCCGATCGAGCCAAGGAGATCCGCGCTGACCTGGTCTTTCACCAACGCATCGACCCGCTGTCCGGAATTGTCTTTCAGGACCAGCGAATTCATCGCGTACTCAAAGAGGACCCCAACGTTCCAACACCCCGAGCCACAGGTGATGGGAGAAAGAACATTGAGAATGTCATTGCGGCCCATTCCCGGTTTGTAGAGCTGAACATCGACCGCGGTAGAACTGGTAGCCGTCTGTGCGTGCGTCGGTAACGCAACCAGCAGCACGATCGCCGAGATCCAGACTGGGTTCCGCTGAAGTCCTCGAAAGCGGCGTCGCAGCACGCAGAAGCCCGCGACCATCCCGAGCCAAAGAGATGAGCCGCCACCCGACGGACTCGCACCGCAGTTGCACCCGCCACCCGATACGTAGATGACCCTCTTGAGCCCTCCGAACTTCGTCGGTTTGTCGTCGACGATGTCGGGAATGCCATCCGCGTCGGTGTCGAGAACGGCGTCGAGTCTTCCGTCGCCGTTCTCGTCTAGCTTGCCGTTTCCTGCTTCGCGGATGTCATTGATGCCATCTGCGTCGGAGTCGAGATCTCGGAAGTCGGGCGTTCCGTCTTTGTCCGTATCGGGCGGCGTTCCGTCGCCTTTGGGCTTGTCGCCAAACTTCTTCGCAGCTTCGTCGCTTGAGTCGACGATGCCGTCGCCATCTCCATCGTCACCGTCGCAGACGCCATCGCTGTCGCCGTCGGTGCAGCCAGAGCCGCCCTCGATGAGATCCGACACGCTGTCGTTGTCAGCATCGAGGTCGCGGTAATCCGGCACGCCATCACCGTCGGTGTCAGGCACGTTCGGGCTGTTTGCATCAGCGAACTTGCCTTGCGCCCCGTCAGTGGTGTCGACGATGCCGTCTGTGTCGACGTCGGTGCCATCGCACACCGCGTCCTGCTGAGCGTCGACGCAGCCTGAACTTCCTTCAATCAGGTCCGAGATGCCGTCGTTGTCTGAATCGAGATCTCGGTAGTCAGGCACGCCATCGCCGTCGGTGTCCGTCGGAGCCGGGCTGTTCGCATCGCCATACTTCGCGGCGGCCCCATCGGCGCTGCTGACGATGCCATCTGTGTCCGCATCGAGACCGTCACAAACAGCGTCGCGATTTGCGTCGCCGCAGCCAGAGCCGCCCTCGTCGAGGTCTGAGATGCCGTCGTTGTCGCTGTCGAGGTCGCGAAAGTCAGCGACGCCATCGCTGTCGGTGTCTAAGGGCGTTCCATCGACAGTGCCGTCACCATCGAAGTCTGAGATCGCCGAATCCTTCGATGTCTCGAGCGCATCGCAGAAGCCGTTGCTTCCGTACCCACCTGGGCACGGAGCAAGCCCATCAGCTCCACCCAGCCGATGACCGGCTTCGACCGCGTCTGCCAGCCCGTCGTTGTCGCTGTCGAGATCTCGCGCATCCGGCACGCCATCCCCATCGGTGTCGAACCCCGCGGGACCTTCGAGGGTGTCCAACAACCCGTCGTTGTCATCGTCGAGGTCAATCGGATCTGCCACCCCATCACCATCGGCGTCGCCTCCACAAATGCCGGGAGCCATGCCGGTGCAGGTTCCGGAAGCACACGAAGGCCCTCCGGTGAGGCCGGTTGCTGCGCGGTTGCACGATCGCCCGTCCTCGACTTTGCAGGTGGCGTTGCAACCATCTCCAATGACGACGTTGCCGTCGTCGCACCCTTCGTTGGCACTGAGGATACCGTTTCCACAAGTCAAGCTGCGGCAGACACCCGGAACGCCCCCGCTCAAGTCGCAGGTGCCACCACTGCACGAAGCACTGCCGATGGCCCCTGGAAGCACAGCGTTGCAGACCTTGCCGTCCTCAGCCAAGCAGCCCGCTGTACAGCCATCATTCGAAACGGTGTTGCCGTCATCGCAGCCTTCGCCCGCTTCGAGCTTGCTGTTTCCGCACGCATTCTGAGGCTCACATCTGGGTGGAACGTTCGTCGCATCACAGACGCCGGTGGAACATGACGCGCTTCCCGTCGTGCCAGGCATCGTCGAATTGCAGGGGCCGCCGGGTTCAATCAGACACGCGTTCGAGCAACCATCGCCTGCCGTCGTGTTGCCGTCATCGCACCCTTCGCCCATCTCACGCGTGCCATTGCCGCACGAGTTGCTCGGTCGACAGACACCCGGTGCCCCAGTTGTAAGGTCACACACCGCACTCGCGCACGAGGCTCCACCCGTCAACCCCGGCATGCTTGCATTACACGGCCGGGTATTCTCAACGAGGCAGGTGGCATTGCAGCCGTCGCCTGCCGTGGTGTTTCCGTCGTCGCACCCTTCACCCGCCTCGCGCGCGCTGTTGCCGCAGGTGTTGGCCGGCTCACACACTCCTGGCGCGCCGCCAGTCGTGTCACACACCGCACTCACGCAAGACGCGCTTCCAATCAGCCCGGGCATGCTCGCGTTGCACGGCCGGGTATTCTCGACGAGGCAGGTGGCATTGCAGCCATCGCCGGCCGTGGTGTTTCCGTCGTCGCACCCTTCGCTCGCTTCGCGCACGCTGTTACCGCAGGTATTAGCCGGCTCACACACACCTGGCGCGCCGCCAGTCGTGTCACAGATGCTGCTCACGCACGACGCGCTTCCAATCAGCCCCGGCATACTCACGTTGCAAGGGCGGGTGTCCTCGACGAGGCAGGTGGCGTTGCAGCCA
>JANOHG010001183.1:0-6797 GCA_031406375.1 Archangiaceae bacterium
TACACCTACCGAATCATCGCCCTCAACGACCACGGGGCCTCACCGCCCAGCGCGGAGTTTCCGGTGGAGCGCCCCGGCCTACCTGGGCCGACTGGCGTTTCGGCGCTGCAGTCGGGCGCCACCGTCGCGGTAACCTGGGGCGCGATCACCGCCAGCACGAGCTACGAAATGGTGCGCGACACCGAGATCAGCGGCACCTACGCGACGCTGGTGGGTGTCGCCTCGGCTCCCAGCACGACCCTGACCGACACCACCATTCCCGCCGGGGCTCAGGGCAGCCGCGTCGCCTATTACTACCGGGTGCGCGCGCGTGGTCCGTTCGGGCTCACGGCGTTGAGCGGGCCAGCCTACGTCAACTACTACCACCCGCTGGCCACGCTCGCTCCTCCGGGGAACCTCGCTGTTACCTCCGTCACTCCCTTCAGTATCACTTGGAACTGGGACGCAGTGACGGGAGCCTCGAACTACCTCGTTGCCTCGCGCCAAGGCACCAGCGGGCCGTTCGACCTCAGCCAGACTCTGAACACCACCTTCACGGTGAATGGCCTTCAGCCGGGGCGCCTCTACGCGTTCAAGGTCGCGACCATCAACGCGGACAACGCCGACGGCCAGTTCGGCGCCGTGGTGACCGCCGCTACCCAACTGGAAGAGCCGACGGGCTTTCAGGTGGTCAGCTCGACCTCGGGCGCGCAGCTGAACTGGGACTCGATGACCGGTGCGGCCAGCTACAACCTATACTGGAGCTCGAGCAGCTTCGGCACCTTCGCGCTCGTCGCCAACACTGCGAGCACTGCGTACAGCGACACGATGGCGGGCCCGCACGTGCGCCGCTACTACCGCCTCGCCGCGGTCGACAGCGCCGGACTCGAGGGAGTTCGCACCACCGACACCAGCAAATTTGGCTATCAGCAGTTGCCCGGCCCAACGGGGCTGACGGCGACGCGCGAAAACAGCCGGCTCAACCTGACCCAATACGTCAGTGACGTCGGCCTCAAGCTGAGCTGGGACCCAGTGACACACGCTTCGGGTTATTCGGTGGCCTGGTCTACTTCTTCGTCGGGCCCCTTCGTCACGGCCGGCAACGCCGCCGGCCTGACCTGGACTCAGAGCGGCCTCAGCCCACTGACGCGGTACTACTTCCAGGTCTCGCCGCAGAAGAATGGGCTCAACGGAGTGGGGGCGATCGCCAACGAATCGACCAGCATTCCGGTGCCCAAGATGGTGGCCGCCACCAACGGAAACTTCGACGCCACCACTGTGCGGTGGGACTTGGTTGGCGGAGCCGCCTACTACAAGGTGTACCGGAGCGACACCAATCCACCGACTGTCTTCAACGAGGTAGCGACCAACCTCACCGGCGGAATTTACGTCGACACCACCGCGCCCATGGATGAGAGCCTCAACGGCGTCGCCACCTTTGGGACCGTCTATTACACCGTCGAGGCCTTCGCGGGTGCTGCCAGCCCTTTCGGTGACCTCAAGTCTGGGGAAAGTCTCTTCGCTTCTGGGAGCGCCAAGCAGGTTCAGAAGGTGGGAAGCGTCTACGCCAGCAGCGACGCGATTCAGACCACCACCTGCACCGTCGATTCCGAATGTCAGCCGGGCCTGGTCTGCCGAGACGTGACCACCGTCGTGCCGCCGGGCAACCGCTGTGTTTCGATCACTGTCGCAGGGAAGATTCGGGTGTCGTGGCGCCAATCGTCGAGCGCCACGACGTACCGGGTCCACCGCAAGGGCACCGTGCTCGGCGGCTTTACCTACGTATCAGGCGACGTCGTGCCCCAGAGCGGAGTCAACTGCGAATCGGTTCGCAATAGCTGCTTCTGGGACGACACCACGGCCACGGGCAATTTCCTGCTCTACGAGTACCGGGTGATCTCCGCGGGGCCGTACGGACGCGAAAGCCCGGTGGGCGGGTACAGCTCGGGCCACCTCATTGAGACCCCGCCGGTCGTTTACGGGCCGGCGTCGACCGTCGCGGTGCAGCGCGCCGGAGGTGGCATCGACGTCAGTTGGAGCGCGGCGGCGGGAGCGGGCTCGTATCGGCTCTACCGTGCAGCGACCAGCAATGCCTTCGCTGCCATTGGGCTGGTCACCGGCACGAGCTACACCGACAGCGCGGTCACATCGGCAGACTCCTACCGATACTTCCTTCACTCAGTGACGCCTGGAGGGCAGGAATCGAACAACTTTGGTTCTGTCTCGAGCTCGGTTCAGGCCCCTTGAGCCCCGCGCGGTTATTGATGGTCCACGCGGCAAGGCAGACATTGGACAATCGAGCAACACACTCAAGGGAGGAACGCACTCCGATCGCGTACGTAGCGACGATCGCCTGCGCCCCTTGGCGAAGCACCGTCGCCAACAAACCCCCTCGCGCCGGCCGTAGATGCAACAGAGAGCCCGTCGCCAGTGAATGACCTTCTCGTTTGTCCTAGGTGCCGTGGCCCACTGGCTGGATCCCGGTGCGCGGCGTGTCACGTCGACTACCCCTTCTTGGGCGGCGTAATGTGCCTGCTAAGCCCGCCCGACGTCTGGCTCAGAACGTGGCGTGTGCAGCTGGGCATGTTGCACGCCGAGGGCGAGGCGACGATCGACGTCTTCGAAGAAGAGCAGCGCAAACCGGGCCTGCTGAGGTCAACCCGATCGCGGCTCGAACGTCAGGCGCTTCTCACCCGACAGGTGCTTCGCGAAGTGGATGCGTTCATGGCGCCGATTGGTCAGCGGCTCACGCCCGACGCGCCCTTACCCAACTACCGCCCGATGGAGATGGTGCATCTGCTTCACCGTGACTGGGGGTGGCCGCACAGCGACGAGAACGACGTCGCGTTGAAGCTGGTAGAGAAAGTGTTGCCGTCGGGGCCACTGGGCAAGGTGTTGGTGCTCGGCGCGGGTGCGGGTCGACTGGCGTATGACCTTCACCGGACGCACGCCGCACAAGTCACCGTTGCTATCGACATCGATCCGCTCGCGTTGCTGGTTGCAGATCAGGTGCTGAAAGGACTGCCCGTCGCGCTGACCGAGCCGCGCGCCAATGCGACCGAGCTCGAGCAGCTGTCTACCGTGCGCGCGCTGAAGGCTCCAATGGGGCCCGTCGTGGGGCTTCACCTGCTGCTTGCCGATGGCCTGCGGCCGCCAGTGCAAGCATTAGCGTTCGACATGGTCGTGACGCCCTGGTTCATCGACGTGGGCTCGCCCGACATTCGCGAGCTGTTGGGTGAGCTTCACCGGGCGCTCGTGCCTGGCGGCCGGTGGATCCACTTCGGGCCCTTGCTCTACCCGCCAAGTCGCCCAATGGCGTGCCGGTACTCTCGCGAAGAGCTCTTCGAGCTTGCTGCTTACGCTGGGTTCGAGCTCGAGCAAAGCGCGTCTCAACTGCTCACCTACGCACTGTCTCCACTGACCGAACGCGGGCGCCTCGAGCAGTGTCTTGCATTCTCAGCAATCAAGACCGACCGCAGGTTCGAGGGCGAGCTACCTCGATGGCTGGTGCTGCCGCACTTGAGCGTGCCGAACTTTCCGCGACTTCAGGTGGCGCAGCCGAGCGTGGCGATTCGTGCGGTGCTCGAGCTGATCGACGGGTCGCGAAGCATCAATGAGATCGCCGCAACGTTGATTGCCCGTTCGGGAACCCGGGCGACCGCGGTAAAAGACTCGGTGCGCCACTGTCTCTTGATGGTGCACCCCGAATGCATCGCTCGGAATGATTGACCGCCAGCACCATCGAGCGTTCAGAGCCAGGAGCGGTGTCCTTGGCTTTCACCTCGCGAGAGGCGGCGTTCAGTCCCTCGGGGTTCACGCCGACCGCACCCAACCTACGGATAGATGGTCGCGGGTAGAGGCGACGCTGGTAGCGCGCCTGTTCAGGTGGGATGCCGTCGCACGACAAGCACGAAGTCTCGCAACAAAACTAAGCTCGGCGGACGTAAGCCAACCAAAGAGGTAAGAGCGCAGCTTCGGATGCCGTGGCTGACCGAAAATCGCGAACGATTGGCCCAATTCCGTGCGGGGGATCCGTCGACGCTGGGTGAGGTGTACTCGCAGTACGCAACTGGGCTCGCTCGCAGTCTGGCCGAGGGTATTACGATCATGGTCGATGGAGCCGCACATCGATTCAAAGGCGCCGCATCGGCGTTTGATCTCGACGACATCGTGCAGGAAGCGTTCATCCGCGCGTTCAACGAGTCGGCGCGAAACGCCTACGACGGCCTTCGCGCTTTTCACCCCTGGCTGGTCACCATCGCTCGCAACCTGTTGGTCGATCGATTCCGGCAGGGCACGCGTACCGCTGCGCTTTTCGCTTCGATGGAACTGACCGACGAGCCGGTCGACGAAAATCCTGAAGACCAGCTGGCTCAGGCGCAACTCAAGCGCGCCTACGCCGACTTCGTCGCTTCACTCGATGAGCAGAGCCGGATCCTGATTCGAATGAGGTTCGAGCAGAACGACACCCGGCGCACCGTCACCGAGGCCACCGGCTTGTCCGCGATGCAGGTCCGGTCGCGCGAAGCGCAGCTGCGCAAGAGGTTTTTCCAGGTGTTGCTAGCGCTTGGGTATGCCGCCTCGGTTCTTGTCCTGCTTCTGGGAGGAACATGACCCAACTTGCGCGCGTGCGATGCTGGCGATGTCAGCGACTGTTGGTGCGCGGATTCGCCTCAGGCCACCTCGACGGCCGCGCTGCCCGCTTCGTCTGGGATGAGCTTCGCGCCTGCGCTGGATGCCGCACAGTGCACCAGCGACTGGTTGAAGGCGCGCGGCTGCTTCAGAGCAACGGCGAGAGCATCGAGGTGCCTTCGACCGTCGAGTTCGAGCTGTTCAAGCATCGCGTGGTGGCGGCACCGTCGACCACTGCCTCGGCCCGGGGTTGGATCTGGGTACCCGCGCTTGCAGCCGCGGTGCTCTTCATTGGGGTGCCCCGACTCTTACTCTCGACAGAAAGTGAGTTCGTCGCCCGTGGCACCGCCGAGCCTCAAGCAAGCGTGCGCTTTTTCTGTCAATCTCGCAGCGGTGGCAGAGTGCGGCCGCTGTCGGGCGACAGTGGCGAGTGCGCGAAGGACGACGTGATCGCCTTGGGCTACCAATCCGACGGGCCGACCAACCTCGCGGTCCATGCAGGCGGGGCGTGGCTGTCGAAACCGGGCCTATCGAAGACCCAGGTGCTGACGCTGGTCGAAGGTGAGCTTTCTCTGGCGGGTGAAGCGACCACCATCACCGCCGTGTTCTCTTCTCAGCCGCTCGAGGCCACGAAGCTGGAGGCGCTGCGCGCGCAGGCCGCACCAGTTCCGCCCGGAGTCACCGTCCGCGTCTTCACGGTCACGGTGAAGAACCCGTGATCGGCGCGCTGCTCACGTTGTGTCTGGCCGCCGACCCCCCGACGAGCGGGCGTGAGGCGAGCACGCGAGCAGAAGGCGCAACGCGAAGCGCTAAGCAAGGAGCCAACGAGACAACGCCGGTCTCTCGCTTCGTCGTCATCGTTGCGAGCAACACGACCGCGGAACAGCTGCCGGTGTTGCGCTATGCCGACGACGATGCGGTCGCCTTCCGCGAACACCTGCTGCCGTACGCGCACGCCATCGATTTGCTCACTGTGCTCGACGAAGCGACCCAGCGCCGGTGGCCGCAGCTGGGTCGGGTGACCCTGCTGCCGACGCGTCGCGAAGTATTCGCCACGCTGAAGCAACGCTTTAGTCAGGTGCAGCAGCTGAAGGAGGCTGGCCACCGCACCGAGCTCACCTTCATTTTCGTCGGTCACGGCGGCGTCGACGCCGAAGGTCGCGGGTTTCTTCATCTCGCCGACGGTCGATTGCCTCGAGATGAGCTGTTCACCGAGATTCTCAAGGCGTCGCCAGCAGATCTCACCCACGCGGTGATTGACGCTTGCCACGCGATGTCACTGGTTGCTGGGCGCGGCCCAGCCGACGAAAAGGCGACCCGACAACGCGCGCTGGCCGATTTCCTCGGGTCTCCCCAGTTGGAAGGCTACCCGTCGGTCGGGGTGCTGGTCGCAACCAGCGACACCAACCAGACCGTGGAATGGTCTCGAATCGAAGCGGGCGTCTTCTCGCACCTCGTTCGTTCGGCGCTCACCGGAGCCGCAGACGTCAACGGCGACGGCAGGGTCGAATACAGCGAGGCAGCGGCCTTCATCGATTCGGCCAGCGCGGATCTGCGCCGATTCGGGCAGTCGCTGAAAGTGTTCGCCTGGCCGCCGAGCCGAGATCGGCATGCACCGCTCGTCGATTTTCGTCGCGGCCGCGACCTGCGCTACCTCGTTCTTGGCGACGAGGTGGGCGGTCGGTTGACGCTCGACACCGAACGCGGAGAACACTGGGCCGAGACGAACAAAGCGACGGGGAGTGCGGTGACGTTGTCTGTGCCGAGCCAGCGTGGTTTCTTCCTTCGCCAGAACGAGCGCGAACAGTGGATCGCCGCCGGAACCGAAGTGGTGTGGATCGACTCTGCGCCGAACGCCCCCACGACGGTCGCGAGTCGCGGAGCAGCAGAGCTCGCGCTTGAAAAGGGGCTCTTCAACGCGACGTTCGGCCCTGAGTACTACCGGGGCTTCATCAGCGCTGGCGGCCAGCTGTTGCCGGTCATCGACGGTGAACAACTGGTCACCCGACCTGAGCCCCTTCGACTGTCACTGCGGGTGGAAGGCGCCTACGCGGCAGGTCTGTTCCTCTTTCGCTCGGACTTTGTCGAGCACGCGGCGGCACTTCGCTTCACGCTCTGGCCAGGCGACCGCTGGTTCCTCAGCATGTCGCCCGAGTTGGCGCCCGCCAAGCGCCGCCGCGTGGCGC
>JANOHG010001198.1:0-3378 GCA_031406375.1 Archangiaceae bacterium
AGCGCAGGCGGCAGCGCTTCAAGCGGTCGCCAGCGGAAACCCCGGTGCTGCGTCTTCGCTCGCGCAGGCGCAGCTGGTTCCCGTCGTGGTGAAACCACCGAACTTCTCGAACATGGTGGCGCAGAAGGAGCCACGCCCGGCGGTAGTCGAGGACGTTCGGCCCCACGTCGAGGCGAAGATTTTCGCCTCGGTCGCGCGGATCAGCGCCTTCCCGGCGGGCGCGCTCAAGCTCGAGCAGGCTCTGACCGTCGAGCTTGGCTTCGACTCGCTGATGCTGGTGGAGCTCGACAGCGATGTCGCCAAGGCTTGGCCGAAGTTGGGTGGGCTCCCGCGCGAGCTGTTCAACAAGAGCACCACCATCGCAGCCGTCATCGAGCACATCGTTGGCGCGCTGGCGAAGCCTGCGGAAGTTGCGACTGAGACCAAACCGACCGCTGCGGTGTCGCGTTATTTGCCAATCGCTGTCGCGGCGCCGCTGCGCGCGCTGCGCGAGACTGCGCTGTCGTTCGATGGCCCGCTGCTGTTGACCGTCGACGCGCATGGAATCGCGAAGGCGCTCGCTTCTCGACTGACTGCGCGCGGAGTCGAGGTGGTGCTGGGCGACGCCGCTGCTGCTGGAAAGCCCGTGGGAGTCATTCATCTGGCAGATCTCACCTCGCACGAAGGCGACTACCGCAACGCGACCCGGCGGGTGCTTGCGCTGGCGAAGAAGGTCGGCCCAGAACCCGAGCTGTTCATTACCGTCGCAGCACTGGGAGGGCGCCTCTCGTCGGCCGGTGGGGGACGAGAGTCATTGGGCCAGGTCGGAGCACTCGCTTTCACGCGCGCGCTCGCGCAGGAATGGCCTGACGCGGCAGTGAAGGCCATCGACGTCGAGCTCGCGCTGGGCGCAGAAGCAATCGCCCAGGCGCTGTTTGACGAGTTGGTGTCGGGAGATCTCCGCATCGAAGTGGGTTACTCGAGCGGCGGCCGCGTCACTTCCGAGCTGAAGGAAGCGCGGGCCTCGGGCCCTGTCGCCGCGGCGCTTGACGCGCAGTCGGTGGTGCTGGTGACGGGTGGCGCGAAGGGACTGGGGCTCAAGTTCGCAGGCGCGCTGGCAGCGAAGTACCGGTGCGCAGTGGTGCTTTCGGGTCGATCGCCTTCGAGCGAGGAGACCGCGAAGGCGTGTGCCTTGGTGAAAGCCCGCGGCGCACGTGAATGCAGCTATCAGCCGCTTGATGTGCGCTCGGTGAAGAGCGTGAACGAAGGGGTGGCGGCAGTGAAGGCGTCGTTCGGGAAAATCGACGCCATCGTCCATTCAGCGGGAGTCATCGCCGACTCGCTGGTGGCGAACAAAGACGTCGCAGGGCTCGACGCGGTCCTCGAGCCGAAGGTCGGTGGCGCGCTCGCGCTGCTCGACGCGACCTCAGCGCTCAAGCTCTTCGTCGGAATCGGTTCCTGGGCTGGGCGGTTCGGAAACGCGGGCCAGACGGATTATGCGGCGGCCAACGCGATGCTCGCCGCGCTCTCTGGGCGCTCGAGGCCAGGGGTGCGCTGCGTCACAATCGACTTCCCGCCCTGGGAAGACAGCGCGATGGCGCAGCGAATTCCGGGTTTCAAGAAGCGCGAGATGATCGCGCAAGGTGTCACCTTCCTCACCGACGAAGAGGGACTCGCGAGCTTCCTCACCGAGGTCGAGCGCGGAACAGGCGAGGTGTTGATTGGCCGTGAGGTCCCGCCGACGCGCGCGCACCACGTCTCTCATTTCCCCATCTCGCGCCTCAATCACGTCTACCTCGATGATCATCAGATGGCGGGGCAGCGTGTATTGCCGCTGGCTGCCGCGGTGGATCATCTCGCCGCGGCTGCTGCCGACGCGCGAGGGGCGACGGGTGCTTTCAGCATTGAGGACTTCAAGCTGCTCAAGCCGGTATTGGTGGCCGACACGCTTTGGCTTTCGGCCGACGTCGTCGAGACACCCAACGGTCAGTCGGTGACGTTGCGGCAGGGCAGCATCGACAGCTATCGCGGAATGGTTCGTTCGGCGGTCGAGCTTGAAGACCTGCCGGTGCTCGCGCAGCTTCCTGCCTACGACACCTTGCCGATGACGCTCGAAGAATTTTACTCGGGCTTCACGTTCCATGGTCCCCGGCTGCGGGGCATCGTCAGCATCGAAGGTTTCACCGACGCTGGCGTCAGTGGCTGGGTGAAGGGCTGTCGACCTGTCGACTGGGTCAAAGAGCCGCTGCGCAGCGAGTGGACGGTAGACCCGCTGTTGCTCGACTCGAGCTTCCAGTTGGCCGGCTATTGGGCATGGGCGAAGCACCAGCGCGCTGGCTTTCCGTTGGGCTTCAAGCGCTTCACTCAGCTGCACCCGTTTGGGGCCGCTGCGGTGTTGTGTACGGCGACGTTCGACGCCGCTTCAGGCGACGTGATGCGGGGCACGCTGTCTTGGTCGGATGCGGGTGGCAAGCTGCTCGCGGTGATGGAAGGGGTCGAGGCCGAGTTCAAGCAGCGAGACCCGCAGTTCGTCGCGGCGACTGCACAGAAGGCAGCCGCCGAAGTCCCGGTTACCGACGCGCCTGGCCGAACGGGCGCAGCCGACGAGTCGACCTACCGCTTCGACAAATTTCCCGAGTACGAAGAGCTTCAGGAACGGATTCAGCTGGCCGCAGCGTTCGGTCTGAAGAACCCTTACTTCAGCGTCCACGAGGGGATTTGCGGCGACACCACGGTGGTGAACGGGAAAGAGATGATCAACTTCTCTTCCTATAACTACGTCGGCAATTCAGGTGACCCGGTCGTGTCGGCCGCCGCGCGGGCGGCGATCGACAAGTACGGCACGTCGGTGTCCGCCAGTCGCGTCGCGTCGGGCGAGAAGCCGCTGACCGCCCAGCTCGAGCGCGAGCTGGCGCGTTTCTTCGGCACCGAGGCTTCGCTGGTCTTCGTCTCGGGTCACGCGACCAACGTCACCGTCATCGGTCATTTGCTTGGGCCAGGAGACCTGATTCTTCACGACGCCCTGGCACACGATTCCATCATCGGAGGCGCGAAGCTGTCAGGCGCCAAGCGACGACCGTTTCCGCACAATGACTTCGATGCGCTTGACCGGGCGCTCACTTCGCTGCGCCCACACTATCGCCGCGTGCTGGTGTGCATCGAAGGCACCTACTCGATGGATGGCGACATTCCGGATCTGCCGAAGTTCATCGCGGTGAAGAAAAAGCACCAAGCGATGCTGCTGGTCGACGAGGCGCACTCTGCTGGAGTGATTGGCAAGACGGGTCGCGGCATCGGTGAGTACTACGACGTGGTGCGCAGTGACGTCGACCTCTGGATGGGCACGTTGAGCAAGTCCTTCGCAAGCTGCGGCGGCTACATCGCAGGCACGGCGGCGCT
>JANOHG010001212.1:0-1936 GCA_031406375.1 Archangiaceae bacterium
ACAAGCCCCGAGGCGTCACCATTCGCGCCGAATGAACCTGCTCGTCGATGTGGGTATACAGCGTCGCAAAGTGTCCACCCGCTCGGGTCGCTATCCAGCCGCCCAGCGTCGAGAACTCGAAAGACTGTGGAAAATGCCGAAGCGTCAAGCCGTGCGGCGCCAGCTGTCGCTCGATCGAAGGTCCCAACACCCCTGCTTGAATCCGCGCCAACCGTGAAACCGCATCGACTTCGACCACCTGATCCAGACGAGACAAGTCGAGGCTGACGGTGCCCAGATGACCCTTTCCCAGCACGGGCTCGATTCCGCGCACCACGCTGGTGCCTCCGCCATAGGGCGCGACGCTGAGTCGATGCTGCTCACAAACCTCGAGCGCGAGCGCGACTTCGGTTTCGGTGCGAGGCGTGATCACCAGATCCGGAGCCGCCGAGAAGTCGCCGTTGAAGCCGCGAACCCGATCAGGATACCCCCGGCCCCAGGTGTGACGCAGACGCACCTGGTGGTCTTGGCTGGCGAAAGCCAGCACCGCAGCTGGGACTTCCACCCGAGGAGGTCGAAGCACCACGGCCTCGATGGGTACCGCCTGCTGCGCTTCGAGGTCCCCAAAGAAAGCGGCTGCTCGGGGCGCCACGTCGGCCAACGCAGGCATCCTCTCGAGGTAGCCCCACCCCCAGTGGCTGCGGTTCATTAAAGGGTGGTTTACCAGACGCGCTGTAGCAGTGGCGCGTACAGTGGGAACCAACTATGGAGCTCAACCGTTTAACGGCAACTGGCCTCTGGCCGTAAGTTATGGCTTCCTGACCTTCCATGGACGACCTCGAGTTTCTCGTCGGTGATGGCAATGGGAGCAAGGTCGTTTCCTTTCCGTCAGCCCACTTCTCACTTGGCTCTGCGCCTGACTGCGAGCTGCGGTTCGAGCCCACGCTGGTCAAGGCGAAGCACGCCGAAGTCTTTCGTGAGACTGACGGATCCTGGTGGATTCGCGACACCTCAGGTTCAGGCACAGTTTGGGTCAACGGTTTCAGCACTCTCGAATCGAAGCTCGAGCCAGGCACGTTCATCAAAGTGGGTCGAATCGAGTTCGCCGTGCGCGTGATCGGTAAAAGCGGGCCGCACGGCACTTCGTCCACCGCCACCCCTTCGCGCAGCGTGCACACCTCAGAACCAACAGAGGGTGCTCCTGACCTCACGTATCGCCGTCCGTCGGCAGTGATTTCGGCCGACGCCCTGCCTGATCCCGTCAACACCAGCACCGGCCCGTCGAAGCGCGACCGCCGCCACGAGCTTCAGCCGGGGCAGGTGATCGACACCCGCTACAAGATCATCGGCAAGCTCGCCGCAGGTGGAATGGGCGAAGTCTACAAGGCCGAGCACATCGAGCTGGGAAAGCTGTTCGCGATCAAAGTCATGTTGCCTGAGCTGTCGAACGACGCGGACTTCGTCGCGCGCTTCAAACGGGAAGCGATCGCCTCGAGCCGCATCGGCCAACAAAACATCGTCGACATCTCGGACTTCGGGCGCACGCAAGAAGGCCGGTTCTTCTTCGTGATGGAATACATCGAAGGCCGAACGCTGGCGAGCACCGTTCGGCGCGAAGGGCCGCTGACGATGCATCGGGTGGTGATGATAGGCCTCCAGGTCGCTCGCGCGCTTGCCGCGGCGCATCAGCAGAGCATCGTTCACCGCGATCTGAAGCCCGAAAACGTGATGCTGTTGCAGCGCCCGGGGCAATCCGATTTCGTCAAAGTGCTCGACTTCGGTATCGCGAAAGTTTCCACCGGTCACGGCTCAGGTGGGCAGACCGCGATCGGAATGGTGGTCGGTACGCCACAGTACATGTCGCCCGAGCAGGCCGCGGGGCTCGCCGTCGACCCTCGCACCGACATCTATGCGCTTGGGCTGATCCTCTATGAGTTGTTGAGCGGCCGCCCGACGT
>JANOHG010001215.1:0-2557 GCA_031406375.1 Archangiaceae bacterium
CAGCGCGAAGGTCTGTCGCGTCGAAGAAGCTCGAGTGGTTCCACCGTTCTTCGGGGATGTCTTCGAACGTCACTTCGCCGGTGCGGACGACGCGCCACAGCGCGCTCAAGTCCTTCGCGTGGGGGAACTTGCACGCCATCCCGATGACGGCGATGTCGCTCATGCGTTCAGACTCGAAATCACAGCGAGCGGTGTCACCACGGCTTCGGCGACCTTCAGTCTGTCTTTCCAGATTCTCGGCAAGTCATGGCGCGAAATCTTCAACGCCTTGAAGATCGGCCCCCACACTTCCGAGAGGAACACGCCGCGGTCGATTCCTGCCGTTCGCATCACTTCGATGCGCGAGTCGTAGTCGGGGATCAACTCGTACGCTGGCATGGTGAAGCCGTAGAACACCGTCGCGATGTCGCGCAGCGTCCCCTCGCGGTCATCGTCGAGGTAATGCCCAAGCACGATCTCGTAATAGCGCGCGTGCGCCATCTCGTCTTTCGCGATCAGTTTGTAAATCGATGCCAACGCAGGCTGGTTCTCTGCCTCGCAGAGCAGCTGCTGCTTCTTGTAAATGACGAACGTCGTCCTTTCCTGCACCGCGCCGTAGGCGGTCATTTGTCGCCCAGTCTCGAACGGCCGCTTCCATTCCTGACTGAGGATCCGCTCTTCGAAATCGAACATCTGGTCTTCAGTGCGATGACCGCTGCGCACCAGGAACTCTCTTAGCGAGAGCGCGTGTTTGCTTTCTTCGTAGCCCCAGTTCACCGCGAACCAGCTGCGCGCGAAGTTGTCGCGGAATAGATCCAGATGCCCCTTCACATAGTCGGGCAGGTACATCTCGACGCCACAAAACGTCTCGGTGCACAGCGCGAGGTTTTGGTTGTGGGGCGCGTTCTTCGCCGCTTCCCAATCGATGTCGGTGAACGGATTCCAGCGGCGCGCCCGTTCGGCGTGCTCGAAGAACGTCATGTACTCACGGTGAAACTTTTCGCGCAGCGCTTTCGAGGCGGTCATGGGAACGACTCCGTTGTCAGGCGGCGACTTCTGTTCCAGCCGGCACCAGGCGTTTGACCAGCGCGGCCAGATCTCCAAGCGTCTGGACCTTCGCGAGGTCTTCGTCCGGCATCCGGATACTGAGCTTCTCTTCGAAATAGCTGACCAGTTCCATCACGGCGACCGAGTCGAGCCCAAGCTTGGAAATCACCGTGTCGCTGGTGAGCTCGCCGAGCTTCTTGCCGTTCACTTCAAGGGCCGCCTGCTGAAACATCTGAATCACGTTCACGGTCTGCGCCATGGGGTGTCTTGTGTCCTGTGGGTTTGAAAATCAGAAAAAACGGCCAACCAACGAGCGCGCATAGCGCCCAGCCAGGCCGAGCTTTGCGACGACATCGGCTGTATTGCGGATCTCGAGCGTGTGGCGAATCACTTTCCTCGCTTGGTGCTGGCTGCGGCCGACCAACGACAGGGCGACGTGTTTGACCAACACCGCCTTCTCACTCGAGCTGCCCAACGACCGGTTGCCTTCCTTGCCCAGCGTCTTGTCGAGGTACTGCAGTCGCGTCTTCGCGCGTTGAAGCTTCCCGCTCGAGGTCTTCGGCAAACTTCCAGGAGCGGCGATCACCACCTCGTTCACCGACAGCTGAAGAAGCTCGTTGATCCTCTGCTTCAATGTCTCTTTGAGCTTCTGGGGATCCTGGGTGCGCGACTCGACGGCGACGATGAGCTCTTCGCTGTTGGCGCCGGGAATCGAGAAGGCGACCGTGCTGCCCTTGCGTACCTCGGCGACCTCATCGGCGATCCACTCGATGCGCTGCGGTTCCCAGTTTCGCCCGTTGATGATGATCAGGTCCTTCTTGCGGCCCGTGATGTAGACGTTTCCGTTGACGAGGTAGCCCAGGTCTCCGGTGCGCAGCCAGCCGCCGCCGAAGGTCTTCTGAGTAGCGAGCTCGTCACGGAAATAGCCTTTCGCAATTGACGGCCCCTTCACCCAAAGCTCGCCTACCCGACGGTCGGTGAGCGTCTTCCCGTCGTCGTCGAACACTCCGACTTCGTGCCCGGGGAAAGTCTTGCCCACGCTGACGAATTCGACCGCCTTCTGCGACTGCAGCGCGTCCACGTGCGCGGGCTCAGCGCGGCGGTCGGTCTGCAGCTGGTCTTTCTCGACGACATCGGTCGAGAGATTGTCTTTGAGCGAGATGAACGAGATCGCCAGAGTCGCTTCGGCCATTCCGTAGCAAGGAAGCAACGACTCAGGCTTGAGGCCTGCCTTCGAAAAAGTCTCCACGAAGGCCTTCATCGTGGCCGGGTTGATTGGCTCAGCCCCACAGCCGAACGCCTTCATCGACGACAAATCCCACTTCGCGAGCGCTTCGGGCTTCGCGCGTTTGGTGGCCAACGCGTACGCGAAGTTCGGAGCGAAGCTGATCGTCCCCCGCTTCTTGCTGATGGTGTCGAGCCAGATGGTCGCGTTACGGACGAACGCCATCGTCGGGATGAAGGTGCACGACACTCGGTGGAAGGTCGGGGCAATCACGAAGCCTATCAATCCCATGTCGTGGTACAGCGG
>JANOHG010001218.1:0-2893 GCA_031406375.1 Archangiaceae bacterium
CGTCGATCGCGCTCGCCGCGTCGAGTCGTTGGCGTTGTGCCAGGTTGATGGCGCTCGAGCGAGATCTGGCGAATAGCTGAAGCAGTTGTCCTACCGCGCCCGGCTCATTCACGCGTCCTTCGTCGGAACCACCACCGCGGCGCTGCTGGTATGCTTGCTGATCGCGGTCGCGTTCATCGGCTACCTGTACACTTTCGCCGCCGGAGTGCCGATGGCAGTGCTTTTCGTGCTCGCGCTGTCGGCGATCGTGGCTTCGCTGCTGTTGCTGCTTCGCGAAGTCTTCGTCGCGGTCGCCACAATTCGGTTCGGCTTGCCGCCCGAAGCGCAGGAGCCCGCGCGCAACTCAGAAAACGAAACACTGCGCTGAAACGTCGCTCAGGTCATTGGCTTTCCTTTCGCTTCTCAAAGTGTTCAGCGACTATCCAGCGAAAGCACGAAGTCGCTGGCTTGAAGCGCCATCTTCATGGCTTCCTCCGGCTTCTGCGGGCGATCGCGAGCAGGGCGAACGCTGCGACCCCGAGAGGACCGCCCGCCATACAGGACTTCGACTTGCGGGGCGGCGGCGGCGTCACGTCGGCGATCGCAGTCTTCACCCGCGCATAGTCGAGACGGATCTTCGGCTGCTTGTCCGACCCGTAGTATTCGACGTCGCCGAGCACCCCTTCGACCGTGCCTCGTTCGCCGCGCTTCGGCCCACGTGCGATGTCCTCGAAGTCACGCATGAGCTTGACGACGAGCGTCTTGCCGTTCGTGAGAGCAACGTTCATGCGGGTGTCTGACTCGAGCTCGCCGGTGAACTGCATGCGTGCGTCGATGACGTCGTCGTACATGGTCGACGACCTATCTTTCTCGCGCTGGTCGATCAGGTCCGCGAGCACGTCGGGGTCGTAGACGCGTTGTTGCCGGCGCGCGTAGATGTTCGCCTGGGCCTGGTCGTAGTTCTTCGCGATCTCGGGAGGGAAGTCCACCCTGTGAGCGCGGAGAAACTCCAGGCTGTGCTCGTCCATGTGGGGAGTGCTGCGGCCACCACCGAGCAGCTCGTTGAGGAGCCGTGCCTTCATCTTTTGCGGAGTGGCGTCCCAGCTCTCGATGAAGAAGTCGATCATCCGCGGATCGCGGATGCTGCTCGCCGAGATGAAGATGTAGCTCTCGTTGCCCGGCAAAAGCTCGCGCACGGCGCCAAGGGTTCGTTCGGGCGAGATCGCCCACAACAGCGGGAGGTAATGGGAGCGTCGAAACGTCTTCCTGGCAGCCAGGGCGTCTTCGCGAAAGCCGCGCAGGAGCACGTCGTATGCGCCATCGATGCCGAGCCACGGCCGCCGTCTCCACTCGTGCCTCCAGACCGTGGACAGGTCGTGATCGACCGCGAATGACAGCGCCTGGACGGTCGCGATTTCTTCGAGCGCGATTTCGACCACGCTCTCGAACCCGCCGATTGCCAGCACTCGTTCGAGCGCGGGCAGCAGGTCGTCTTTGCGACGCTTGGCGATCTCTTGCCAATCGTGGGGCCGATACGCCTTCATCGGCACGCCTGCGGTGAATGGCGGCGGCGGCTCGCTCAGGAGTGCCACGTGGATGGAGAGCACGCGTGCGTCAGCGGACGAGCAGGCACCCGCCAAGACCGGCACGCCGTCGACGGTCTGGCCCCGCATCGCCTCGATCTTCTCGAGATCTCCGGTCGTCGCCGCGTGAAGGATGCGCAGCCGGGTGCACGCAGTCTTGTCGAAGGCGACGATCTTGGTATGGACGGGAGGCTCGCGGACGGTTCCTGGTCCGACGATGTCGAGGTCGACCACCAGGAACGCGTGGCCGGGCTCAAGCTCGATGCGCTCGACATTTACGACCTTCGCGCGCGCGAAGAAGATCCTGGGCGGCTCCGCCGTCTCGCTGGCGAGTACCGACCAAATAGTGACGAACAATGAGAGCGCGTGCACGCCGAAGAGTCTCACATCAGCGGGGCGGGGTTCGCGAAGGTTGAGAGTTCGTAGCCGGGATCCCCGGCGCCCGCGGTGCCAAGCGGAGAGCCGTTCGCGGCCGACGCTCCGTCGGCGCCGTTGCCTCCGCTGGGTCCGCCACCGCCGCCTGAGCAGGCGAGCGCCACCGGATTGAGCCCGCTGCCCGCCCCGCCGACGCCGCCGCCAAAGAGACGCGTGCCGGCCAGATTCAGGTTGGGTGAAATCAGGTTGATGATGCCGCCGCCACCACCACCTCCGGGGGCGACGAGGGTTCCCAACCCGTTGGCTCCGGTTCCGCCACGCACCTCGAGGGTGCCGGTGTTCGAGAGCGTCCCCACTGAGGCGAGCACGAGAATCCCGCCACCACCGCCACCACCGCCGGTGCTGCCAACGCCGCCGTTGGCGCTGATGGTGCCTGCGTTGATCAGCGAGCCCTTCACGATGATTACGAGCGAGCCGCCGCCAGCTCCACCAACGCCGAACGCGGTGCCACCGCCGCCACCGCCTGGGTGGTGACCAGGGCGCGTCAGCATGCGGCCGACCATCCGGTCGAGCACTCCCTCTCCGCCAAAACCACCATTGCGGAACGAGTTTCTGCTGTACCAACCACCTCCGGCCGCTCTCACCCCGATCCCAGGCGCGGCTGGAGGAGCGATCCTATTCGTCACCACCGTGGTAGCGCCGCTGCTGCCGACTTCGTCCACGGCGTTCGCACTTCCACCGCCGCCCCAGGGCAGGACGACGATGCTGCCGTTGTTGATGAAGTTTCCGGCGACGCGAATCGTGACGCCGCTCGAGACCGTCAGCTGGGTTCCAGCGTTGATGGTGAAGTCGTTGAACATCAAGTTCGTGGGAGGAGTGCCGAACGTCCAGTTCTGGTTGGAGCTGAGGGTGTGGTTTCCAGCCGAACCATCGCCGTAGACGCGCAGCTCGCCCTG
>JANOHG010001256.1:0-1514 GCA_031406375.1 Archangiaceae bacterium
GGGGCACGCGTGCGCTACCGCGAGATGGCCAAGCAGTTGGACGTTGCCGTCGATGCTCCCAGTGGGCTCGCGACGTTGTCCCAGGCCATCGCGCTGCACCGCGAAGTCGAGTTCGACTATTTCAGCGGAGGCAAAGGGGTCACCGAACGCCGATCGGTTCAGCCCCACGAACTGTTCAGCCACCGTGGCCAGTGGTACCTCTCGGCGTTCGACCTGATGCGAGCCGATGAGCGACTCTTCCGGATTGATCGCATCGCGCGGCTCGCGCTTTGCGAACGGGTGTTTAATCCTCCTGTTCCGACGGGCCGCGGCTTGCCCTCGGGTGAAGACGCCAAGGCCCGGGTGAAAGTGCGTTTCTCAGCCGCCGTCGCGCCGTACGCGAGCGAACGGTTCGGAAGCCAGGCCCGCTGGGTTGACGGCGGGTGTCTCGAGGTCGAAGTTCCTGGCGACAGCACGCGCTGGTTGACCGGCTGGGTGCTGTCTTTCGGGGGAGATGCGGTGGTGGTTGAACCCGAATGGGCGGTCAAGGCCGTTGCTGAAGCCGCTTTGGCCTCACTAGAGTCCTGATCCATTTTTATGGGATTTCAGCTGGTCATCGCCGAAGGGAAAGAAGCCGGACGCGAGTTCGTCTTCGACCAGCGTTCGGTGCTCATCGGTCGCACCTCTGAATGCGACGTCGTCCTTTACGACCCGGGCGTGTCCCGGCAGCACGCGCGCATCTTCAACGAAGGACCTGACTATTTCGTTGAAGACATGGGGTCGTCGAACGGCACCAAGGTCAACGGCAACGTCATCAAGAAGCAACAACTGGCCGACGGAGATGCGATTTCTCTCGGCCCCGTGGTGTTCAATTTTGCTGGAGTGGAGCTCGAAGTCGAATCCCCGACCGACAACGCAGAGCCCGAGCTGCACACCCGGGTCGTCAGCGCTGCGGAGGTGCGTCGAAGCCGCAACAAAGGCGTCGCCGGGATTCCCGAAGGAGCCAGCGCAGATGTCTTGAAAGAGGTCGCGCGCAGGTCGACGCGCACGATGCATGCCGTCGCCAAACCGCGCTCGACGAACGCGGGCAGCGCTGGGCTGGCCAAGCTGAACCCCATCACCGACACCAGCCGAAACACCGGCATGCTCGTGGCGCGGCGAACGGCCGCTGCTGGCGGCAGAGGACCAGAGGGCGGCACCGCTATTTCAGCGGCCGAGAAAGCTCGGCTGAAACGCAGGTCGGGCGGAGTGGTGGGCACCTTCCTGATTTTCTGGACGGAAGCGAACAGAGCCAAGAGGCTGTTGGCCAGCACCGCGCTGCTGTTGTCCGCGGTCGGGCTGGTGGGTGTCATCGCCTGGGCGGTTCTTCCCGAAGGGCCCAAACGCCGACCGGGACCTGAGCCGAGCGTGTTGTCTGCGACGCCAATCGAAGAGTCGTTTGGGATCACCGCCGAGGGTGATGCCATTCCTGTCGACTGGGTCCGTGGCGACCAGAAGGTGTTCGACTTTGCGTTCACCGCTCCGGTCAAGGCGGT
>JANOHG010001222.1:0-4006 GCA_031406375.1 Archangiaceae bacterium
GTCGAGCCGGCCGTCGTTCTTGAGGTACTCGGTCTCTTTGTTTCGAAGCGTTCCGATTTTGCTCATGGGCCGACGACTGTTAGCACCGGGGCGTTTTCTGTCCTAATCGCTCAGGGCCTCAACTGTCGCCGCATCTTCAGGCGGCGAGGTGCCACGCTGCGCCCATGCCCCGCTCGAAGTAAAGGCACTTGCATACCTGTGCCTCATTATCTCGTCGGAGCGCTCACCTCGACCTATAGCCTGGAGCACCCATCACACCCTTCAATCTGGACAGGTTGCTCGTGTTGCGGTGCGTTATCGGGCCGGGCCTACTCGCGAGGCGATCAGCGTCGTTTTCGGGCTTTGCCAGGACTGAAAAACGCTGTCACCGTAGATGATTGCAGTGCGAAAGCTCGGGCTTGGAGCGAAAATCCCAAGCTGGGTCAATGTCTCCGAGTACACGAACCCAACGGCCGGCCAGCCGTGCTTGAAGAACGCAAGGTCGGCTTTTCCGTCGTGGTTGAAGTCACCGCGGCATTCGGTACGCGATGGGCGCCTTTCCGAAGCTCATCGGCGACCAGTACTCCGTCCTGGAGCCCTTCGCGAAGGACTGCGATGTGATGCTGGGCTCGACGCTGACGTCGGCTGGTGCATCGTTCGCCGAGAAGTTTGGCATTCGCTACCATTACGTAAGCTTCACCCCTTGCGTGATTCCGTCGGCTGAGCACCCGAGTCTGGTCACGAAGTCGCAGGGGCTGTCGCCCTGGTTGAATCGTCTGACGTGGTGGCTCAGCTCGGTGGCCAACGACCTCGGGTTGCGCTCGACCATCAACGGTCAGCGTCGCCGCCCCGGACTGGCGCCCATCAAGGATGCATGGCTGCACCTACTCAATCAGCGGCTGCTCGTCGCCTCCGAGTCAGCACTGGCGCCTTTGCCTCACGACGGGCCGGTCGACGTGGTCCAGACGGGCGCCTGGTTCTTGCCTGAGCCTGAAGAGCTGCCGGCGGAGCTGGCGAAGTTCCTGCGGGAGCGTTCAGCGCCGGTCTACATCGGCTTCGGCAGGCACAGGCCCACACCGAGACCTCGAAGCTCAGCGTGCCGTCCACCCCCTCCCGTTGAAGCAAAACCGTCGCCTCGGGTAGCGTCGGCGGTGATGCAAATTCCGACCGACTTCCCAGCCGACTTCGCGTCCAGCGATCCTTCGGACCTCGAGACCTACGGTCGCGACTGGACGAAAGTCTTTGCTCCTCGCGCGGGGCTGCTGTGCCGCCCGCGCACCACCGACGAAGTCTCACGGCTGCTGCGGCACTGTTCATTGCACCGAATTCCGGTCGTCCCGTCGGGCGGCCGCACCGGCCTAGCGGGTGGAGCGATGGCCACCAACGGCGAACTCGTGCTCTCGCTCGAGCGGATGCGACGGCTGGATCCCATCGATCCTCTCGGATTGACGGTGCGCGTACAAGCAGGGGCAATCACCGAAGCCGTTCACCAAGCCTGCGCACAACACGGGTTGTTTTGGCCGGTCGACTTCGCGTCGAAGGGCAGCAGCCAAGTCGGAGGAAACATCGCCACCAACGCTGGGGGCGTGCGGGTCATCCGTTACGGCCTCACCCGCCAGTGGGTACTGGGCCTGCAGGTTGTGCTCGCGAACGGCGATATCCTCGAGCTCAACGGAGCGCTGGAGAAGAACAACACCGGCGTTGATCTGCGCCAGCTGTTTATCGGCAGCGAAGGAATCCTCGGCGTCATCACCGAAGCCACTCTCAAGCTGACCCGCTTGCCAACCAAAGTCGACGTGTTGCTGCTGGCGTTGCCGTCGCTCGAGGCCGTGCTGCGACTGTTCGAGCGCACCCGAACAGGACCCTTCACCGTGATGGCGTACGAGTTCTTCACCGACAAGTGCCTCGCGCGGGTGACCCGACACCGGAAGCTCAAAGCACCCTTCGACGCGCCGTCGTCTCACTACGTGCTGCTCGAGGTGGAGCAGGTCGAAGGCACGGTGGACTCATGGCTGCAATCGCTTTTCGATGGCGGCGTGGTCACCGATGGAACCCTCGCCCAGAACGCCGAACAGGCCAAAGAGCTGTGGACCTACCGGGAAGCAATCTCCGAGTCGCTGAGCGCGACCGGGCTTCCCCACAAGAACGACATCGCGCTGCCGATTTCTCAGCTGCATTCGTTCTGCGCCCAGTTTCAGACTCTGCTCGCGTGCAAATACGCCGAATGGGAACTTTGCCTCTTCGGGCACATTGGCGATGGGAACCTGCACGTCAACATCATGAAGCCCGACGCGCTCGACAAGCCCACCTTCCTCGCGCGAACCCACGAGGTCGATTCCTTGATGTTCGAGCTCGTGCGCGCGCACAAGGGCAGCGTCAGCGCCGAGCATGGCATCGGGTTGCTCAAGAAAAACTGGCTTGGGCACACGCGATCCCCCGTCGAGATTGAGCTGATGCGCTCACTCAAGCGCGTGTTGGATCCTACCGGGATTCTCAACCCGGGCAAGGTGCTCTGATTTTTCAGATTGCGCGCGCGACGATGGTCGTCGACAGCTGCTTCATCGCCTCGACCACTGCGTCGGTGACGTTGTTGTCGAGGTCCATCACCAGGTACCCAATGTCCGAGTTGGTGCTGAGCACCTGCGCGTGGATGTTCGCGCTTTGATCCGAAACGAGCTTATTGACGTCGCGGAGCACCCCAGGAACGTTGTGGTGGACGTTGATGAGTCGGTAAGTGCCTGCAGTGAGCGCCATCTCGACCGCGGGGAAGTTCACGCTGCTGATCGTCGTTCCCGTGCGAGCAAACCGAGTCAGGCTCGTCGCTACCTCGCGGCCGATCGCCTCTTGCGCCTCGAGCGTCGAGCCGCCGATGTGCGGAGTGAGGATCATGTTCGACAAACCCTGCAGTGGCGTCTTGAAGCCTTCGGCCGAGTTGGCCTCGGGCTCGTCAGGATAGACATCGACCGCCGCGCCGCCCAGGTGTCCGTCCTTCATTGCGGCTGCAAGCGCGTCGATGTCGACCACCGTCCCGCGTGCGTTGTTGAGCAGAAAAGAGCCGAGCTTCATCCGGCGAATCTGCGCCTCGCCGAACATCCCCTTCGTCTGCGCGGTCTCGGGTACGTGCAGCGTGACGAAGTCCGACTGCTGCAAGAGCAAATCAAGGCTGCTCACCGGCGAGCAGTTGCCAAGCGGGAGCTTGGTGGCGACGTCGTAGTAGATGACGCGCATGCCGAAGAACTCGGCGAGAATTCCTACTTGAGTGCCGATGTGCCCGTAGCCGACGACGCCCAGCGTCTTGCCCCGGACTTCCCGCGCTCCGGTCGAAAGCTTGCGCCACTTGCCCTGGTGCATCTCACGGACGCGATCGCCCAGCTGGCGCGACAGCATCACGATTTCGGCGATCACCAACTCAGCCACGCTGCGGGTGTTGCTGAACGGCGCGTTGAAGACGCTGACGCCCCGCTTCATCGCCGCCTCGAGCGCGATTTGGTTGGTGCCGATGCAGAAAGCGCCGATCGCGAGCAGATCTTTTCCCGCTTCGAGCACCCGGGGGGTGATCTGCGTCTTGCTGCGGATTCCCAATATCTGCACGCCCACCAGCCGCTTGACCAGCTCGTCTTCCTTCAATGAACCATCGAGCCGTGCGACATCAAAGCCATCGTCGCGTAACTGGTCCTCGGCGACCTTGTGGATATTCTCGAGCAACAAGACCTTCAGCGGAACACTCATGCGGAGGTTAGATATGCGCAAAGGCGGTGGCACTCCAATGAAGAACGAGCTGGCGATGTTCGCAATGGGATGTTTCTGGGGCGCAGAGAAGAAGTTCTGGAACATCCCTGGGGTCGTCTCGACCTCTGTGGGTTACGCAGGCGGCACGACCCAGGGGCCGACCTACAAAGACGTGTGCTCTGGAAAAACCGGCCACGCCGAGGTGGTCGCCATCGAGTTCGATAAGGCGCTGCTCAGCTACTCGGCGCTGCTCAAGGTCTTCTGGGAATCGCACAACCCCACCCAGCTCAATCGCCAG
>JANOHG010001282.1:0-3835 GCA_031406375.1 Archangiaceae bacterium
CACGGCTTCGTGATTCGCGTTCACGCCGGTGAGAACCCCGCGCATCCCGAGAACGTGCGTGCTGTCCTCGAGCACGTCGGTTCCCGCGAGGTGTGTTTGCGCATCGGCCACGGCTTGTTCGGAGTGGACGACGCAACCGTCGACGCGCTCGCCCACCGCGGTGCGTTCGTCGAGTTCAACCTCAATTCCAACTTCGCGTTGAACAACATCCAGACTTCGAGTGAAGCGCCGCTGCGGCGATACCTCGCGCGCGGAGTTCGCTGCGTGCTCGCCACCGACGGCGCAGGGCTGTACCAGACGTCGATTCCCTTCGAGGTGCGGGCTGCGCGCCTCTGCGGCATGACCGATTCCGAGCTGCGGCAGATCCTCGAAGCTGAGGTCGCCTATTTGAAGCTGCGCGAAGAATGCGACGCGCTGTTGCCCAAGCGCTTCAGGGTTCCAGAAGACGGTGCACCTCGGCACTTCACCATCGATGTGGCGTCGGTGAACCGGGCAGCGCGTGCGAAGCGCGTTGCACAGCTGCGGTCCGCAATCGGGCCGGCACTGGTCGAGAATCCGTCGCGGTTGCTCGAAGGCCGGCGGGTGGTGAGCTTCGCGGGCGCCTGGATGCACGCTTGGGATCGACTGCCTCAAGCAGATCGCCAGCGCATCCTGTCGGTGCTCGACGCGCTGCTGCAGCTTCTTCCCCGTGAGCGGGTGACGGTGGTCACCGGCGGCACGCAGTTCGGGGTGGAAGGCGAAGTGCTGCGGCGTGCGGCGAAGCTGGGCCTGCCCGTGCTGGCCACGTTGGTGAATGATTCCCCGGCCGATGGCCTTGCGCCTGGGCTGACGCACGTCTGCCTCGTGGGTGAGACCCTGCATGACAAGGCCGCCGGGCTGTACCGACTGATGGAAGCGCACGATGGGCTGTGTCTCTTCTTCGGAGGCGGCAACGTCGTCAGCGACGAGATTCAGACTGCGCTGAATCTTCGGTTGCGGTACCTGCTGCTCGAAGGCGTGGAAGGTGCGAGCGGCATTCACGCCGTCCAGCAACCCCACCGCGCTTTTCACTCTGCGCGCGACGTGTTGGCGCGGCTGGACGACTGCGACTACTTCCGCGCAGCCTATGCTCCCTTCTGGCACCTCGGCAGGAACCCAACCGTCGATGCGGTGGTGCTGCGGCAGCGCGAGGGAAACCGTGAGCTGCTGCTGATTCAGCGCGACCCTGATGCTGCGGCGGAACCCGGACAGTGGGCGTTGCCGGGAGGCTTTGTCCCAACCGATGCGCCGCGCGGAACCAGGTGGAGTCCCGGCCTTGAGAGCGACAAAGAGACGGTCGTTCGAGAAATTCGAGAGGAAGCGGGGCTCGACATCGGGCGGTTGGCGTCGTCGCTGCTGGGTCTGGGGACTTTCGAGGGTGGAGGGCGCGATGTTCGGGACACCCCGACGGCCTGGAGTTGCACGAGCCTGTTCGCGGTGGTGCTCGATGAACCGACAGCGTCTCAACCGATTGCCGGGGGCGACGACGCGAGCGACGCGCGGTGGTGGCCGCTGGATGGGTTGCCTTCGCGGCTCGCGTTTGACCACGCGCGATTGATAAAGGTCGCCATCCGGAAGCTGTATGGTGACACCCTATGAGTGAGAAAACCTACAAAGTGCACGGATGCGGGCTGACCGTGAGGTCCATCAAGGCCAAGACGCCCGAAGACGCAGCGCGGTTGTTCCAGTTCGACGTCAACGCGGAAAAGTACCGCGGCAAGTTCGTCCAGGAAGGCGAAATTGTCATCAACGACGGTCACGGCAAGCCGCATCGCTTCACCTGGGATCTCAAGCCCGTTGAGGTGATGGCCAAGCCAAGCTGAAATCGGCGGTCGCGCTTTGCGGAAGTCCTCGGCAGTAGCAAGCGACGATTATTCTCGCCATTGCGACGTTTGTGTTTGCGTGTGCATAATTGGTGCATATATATGCGACACAAATGCAGACGCTGAACGCAGGAATCATCGGGGCTTCGGGCTACGCAGGGGTCGAGCTGGCCCGGCTGCTCGCCCGGCATGGGCAGGTGACGTTGCGCTTTCTCACCAGTGATCGCTGGGTCGGTGAGGCGGCAGCTGCGCGGCTGAACATCGACAGCGACCTGCGGTTCATCCCGGTGGAGCAAGGCGTCGCGCTGGCGAGCAAGTGTGAGGTGGTGTTCCTCGCGACTCCCGCGCAAAGCGCGCTGCAGCTGGCGCCGCGGCTGCTCGAGATGGGTACGAAGGTCATCGACCTGTCGGGTGCTTTTCGATTGAAGGACGCGTCGCTTTACCCGGGGTTCTACGGGTTGACCCACGACGCGCCGGGTTGGCTCGCGAAAGCGGTGTACGGGCTGCCCGAGTTGTTCCGCGAAGCGATTTTGGGTGCACAGTTGATCGCCAACCCAGGGTGCTACGCGACTGCGGTCGCGTTGGCGGTGGCGCCACTGCTGCGTGCGAGCCTTGCGGATCCCACCTCGCTGGTAGTCAGCGCGGCTTCGGGCGTGTCGGGGGCTGGCAGGAAAGCGACCGAGGACTTCAGCTTCATGGAGCTCGACGGTGATTTCCGCGCCTACAAGACCCTGAAGCACCAGCACACGCCCGAGATTGCGCAGACGCTTTCGCAGGTGGCAGGCACTCCCGCGTCGCTCGTCTTCACGCCGCACCTATTGCCTGTGAAGCGCGGGATTCTCGCCACTGCCGTGGCGTGCCTCAAGGGCGGCGTCACCGCAGCCCGGGTCTCTGCCGCCTACGCCGATGCTTATCGCAACGAGCCGCTGGTGACCCAAGTCGACGGCGCGGATGCGGTGCGGCTGTCACAGGCGGTCGGCACACCGCGAACCTTTGTCGGCGTCACTGTCGAGGGCGGGCACGCCGTCGCCATCTCGGCGATCGACAACCTGCTCAAGGGCGCGGCAAGTCAGGCGGTGCAGAACTTCAACCTGATGTTCGGGTTGCGCGAGACGCAAGGGGTGTTGGGATGAACGTCGCCAAGGGTTTTCAGTTCGCTGGGCTGCACGCGGGAATCAAGCCGAACAAGAAGGACCTCGCGCTGGTTTATAGCCCGACGCCTTGCAGCGCAGCGGCGGCGCTGACGGCGAACACCGCCAAGGCGGCTCCGGTGATTGACGCGGCTTCCCGGGTGCCAACCGCGGGCGTGCACGCGGTGGTAATCAACAGTGGCAACGCCAACGCGCTCACCGGGCCTTCGGGAATCGAAGACGTGCAAAAAGTGCACGAGGCGTTGGCTGCCGCGCTGAAGCTCACCGGTGGAGCGGGAACGGTGCTGTCGGCGTCGACTGGGGTGATTGGGGTACGGCTTCCGAAAGAGAAAATCATCGACGCGCTGCCCCGTCTGGTAGCGGCGTTGACCGCGGCTCCTGAAGCGGCGGCCGAAGCGATTCTGACCACCGACACGCGGATGAAGGTCGCCTCACGCACCCTTTCGCTCAATCGCAAACAGGTGACGCTGTCGGCGATCTGCAAAGGCTCGGGGATGATTGCCCCGCAGATGGCGACGATGATTGCCGTCGTCACCACCGACGCAGCCATCTCGCCGCTGATGCTGCAGCAGGCGCTGACCTCTTCGATGGAAGGCAGCTTCAACAACCTCACCGTCGACAACGACATGTCGACCAATGACGTCGTGTTTGCGCTCGCCAACGGACTCGCGGGCAACGCGCAAATCAACGACCCCGGCGCCGATTATGAGAAGTTCCGCGCAGCCCTGTACTCGCTGTGCCAGGAGCTCGCGCGTGAGATTGCAGCCGACGGTGAAGGCGCCACCAAGCTGCTCGAGGTGAAGGTCAGCGGCGCGCCGAACCTGAAGATGGCGGCCGACTTCG
>JANOHG010001311.1:0-3739 GCA_031406375.1 Archangiaceae bacterium
TCGCCATCGACTGCAACGACCTGCTGGGACCCTTGCGGCACAACAGTGACCGCGGTTGCCTCTGTTTCTTCGGGCGTCCGCGCTATGAGCCGCTTCACTGCGTCAGCGAGCTGGTCTTTGGACAGCTGTTGATTCGAAAGGCTCTTGGCCGCACGCAAGCGCACCAGATCAGCGAACCTGAACACGTCGCGTGGATGACCATCAACGAGCGTCGACAGCGCAACCGCTTGCGCCGGCTCGAGGGCCAACAGCTTCGCCACTTCGGTCAATGAGTAGGTCGTCTTCACCCGCAGCCTCGTAGCAGACGAGGCTGACAAACGTGCTGTGGCGAGAGTGCGCGGAGTACGGCTTGCCCATCGGCTCCGGCATTGTCGAGAGCGCGCACAAGCACGTCCTTCAGGCGCGCATGAAGCAAGCGGGACAGCGCTGGTCGATGCTGCGCGGTCGTCGCATGGTCCAGCTTCGCGCCCTCTACCGCACCGCGGGCCCCCGCCGTTTCCACTGGGCAATCCGCGAAGCTCTCAAGGCCCCTACTGCCCACGTCCATCGCCCAATACCCAACGCGCCTCGGCGCGTGAAGCACAACTACACTCCGGCGGCGATCAGCCTCTTCAACCGCCGCCGCGCCTCAATTTGATCGCACACTCATCCCTCCCGCCAGGCTGAGCAGCTGGGATTCTTTCGTCGCGCAGGTGCTCGGCGCTTCGCCAGCCGTCTAAAGGCCGACCTTTTCGGCGACCAGGTACGCTGGGTAGCTACCCGAGTGAGGTCGAGGCCGGCGGTCATGGGCCTCGGCGTCATGCGAGGACTGCTGGTTCTCGTCACACTCGTCCTCTTGATGCGAATTCAAGCCGTGGGCGATGAATGGCGTCGACGGCCAGCACCTTCAGACGCGAAAGCACCAGGTCGAGGAGATTTGCCGGTACTTCCGCGTGTTCCCCTCGATGATCGGCTACTCGGACAAGGCAACCACGTACGGCAGCGCCGAGGCGTTCTTCGGTGCGCACGTCGTGCATTCGCTGATGCCGTGGATAGTTCTGTGGGAACAGGCGATGAGCCGCGATTTGCTGTCCGAATATGAGGAAAACGAGGGGTATTTTCTCAAATTCTGCTTCGAGGGCCTGCTTCGGGGCAACGCGCAGGAGCGCGCGACGTTCTACGAGAGCGCGATCACCCGAGGCTGTTGGATGTCGCGCAACGAAGCGCGCCGCCCCGAGGACCTGGATCCAAAGCCCGGCCTCGACGAAATGCACCGACCGCTCAATATGCAGTCCGGAGCTGGCGCAAACGGCTCAGCTCCGATCGATTCTGGTCATCGAAGGATCGCCGCAGCGACGTCTTCGCAATGGGCCTCATCCTCTATGAAGCGGTGGTTGGGCGCCGCGCGTTCGACAAAGGCAACGACACGGTGACGATGATGAGCATCGTCAACGACGTGTTGATTCGCCCAGATGGAATGGGCGACGAGGTGTGGCAGCTGGTGTCGAAGGCGACCGCGAAGAAGCCAGAAGATCGCTTCCGCAGCGCGGCCGAGTTTGCGGAGGCGCTGCGGGAAAAAGTGCCTCCGATGACCGACGCAGAGCTGGGGCGAATGGTCTCGCTGCGGTTCCCGAGGCAACTCGACGAGTACGCGATGTGGGAAAGGCTCGCCCAGGAATGGAGCGACCGGACCCGACCCGTCATGCCAGGCGATTCAGACCTGGAGGAGCTCGAGGAAGAGCCACCTCCGGATGGTGCGTAGAAGCGGTCAAGAGCCGATTCCGAACATCACCTCGATGAAATCCGAGCCCACTCCCGAGACGGGGCGCGCGGAATAGCGAACCTCGATGCGGCCGGCAAAAATCATCGCAACCGCCGCGAGCGCCACCGGGATCACCAACAGACCTGCACCTCCGCCTGAGCCAAACGAGCCCCAGTAACCATTCCAGGCGCTGCCGCCTCCGCCGCCTTGGCTGCCGCGGGGAAACCAGTTCCAGCCGATGCCGAGGCCGACGTGGGGCTGCAGTGACAGCGAGCCGAAGGCGGTGAGCTTGGTCGTGCTTGCCCCACTGGCACCGTAGACGACGAAGTTGGGTTGCAGCGGGCCACCCGGCGACACGTTCAGAAGCTCGCCCCGCATTTCGAGGAAGGGGCTCACACCGTCTGACTCGATTCGCGTGCCGAAGACGAACGCCAACGCGGGCATCCAGATTCGCCGACTGAGCGGCCGCGGTCGCAAGCCATAGCGCACGCCGAGGCCCAACATCCCGCCCAGGCCAACCGCTTCGGGCGAGCTGCGCGAAGGTCCCAACGGGTTGGGCGTCGACCGCTGGATGTTCACCGCGACTGCACCTGCAGCGAGGCTCACGACGCCCCACTGGCTGCCCGGGTTGACCTTGCTGAAGTTGTCGCTGATGTCCTCGACGATGGGAGGCGAGGTGCCGACGGGATCCTCGACAGGCGGTGCGGCATTATGCGGACGCGGGTAGTCACCAAACTCGGCGCGGCACACCTCGCTGCGAAACCCACTGTCGTCCGCCACCACGAAGCAGACGGTACCGTTCGCCTGGCGCGTGAACTCACCCGTCGCTCCGGAAGGCGGCAGATCATTCGCCGTCAACACACCCGGAGGGAAAACTGGCGGCACTGTCAGCAGCGGCGGAGCCGACTGGCCGAGAATTCCAAGCAGGATCAGTGCGGTCATTGCACGCCGGCAGAGCACCGCACGTGCCAGCGTCCAACCGCGCGAGAAGGCACGAGAAGCATTTCCAATGTGCGCAAAGCGCTGCGACGCCTCATGCCGGAGGCGATTCAGACGAAGACACCCCTGGCGAGTCGCCCGCACCCGCAAGAAGTGTACTCGTTCCGCAACTACCGTCGGTTTGGGCCGCGCTGGCGGCACGGCAGCGTCGGTACGTCGATGGCGGGGCGCGGAAGAAAGTGACGCAGCGTCGCGCTGTCTTTTGTCGGCTTCAAGCTGCTGGCGCGAGGAAAGTCGCTGCCTTCTCGCCCCATGCATGTCGGCATCATCCCGGGTGGCGTCCTCTTCGGTATTGGGTGGGCCGTCAGCGGCGCATGCCCTGCGGTGGCGATGGTACAAATCGGCGCGGGTCAGATGGCTGCAATGCTGACGTTCACCGGGATGCTCGTCGGTAGCTGGGCTTACGCCCGCTTTCAGGGCCGCTTCTTGCCGAGCGCTACCAACAGCTGCGGGTAGCCGACGCGGCGGATCCACCAAATCGACAATCCCAACCCACCGATCAAGATCGCGATCGCGATCTGGAATGTTGCCGGCCTCTCATCTACCGCGTCCTGCAACTGAGCCAGCAGAGAGCTATCGCCAGGCAGTGGCGCACGAACGACAATCGGTGCGCTGAACGCACTTTTCTTGCCGTCGGTGCGCAGCGCCGCGACCCGCACCCGCACCGCGGGCGAGACCCAGTCGAAGTTCTTGAAGCAACCCATGCGGCAAAAAAGGAGATGCGCGGCGCGCCGCGACGGCAGGATCAGCCTGTGCCGCTTGCCGCTTGGCAGTTCTTCGACGTCGAGCTCATAAGCGTCGGCAGCCTGCGGCACGGTGAGCCCCACCGCCTGCACCCAACGAGGACCTGCCTCAGACATGCGATCGACGCGGACCACTTCCACCGGCGCAACCTCCGATGGGTTGGCCTTGGCCACCTCGTAGGGCCCGAACGTCTTCACCGTTTCAGCATCGTGACCTCCGGAAACGGTCAGGCTGAACGTCGTCCCAGTAGACGCG
>JANOHG010001350.1:0-4020 GCA_031406375.1 Archangiaceae bacterium
GGACACCACGCCGCAAGGGCCTGCGAGCGAAAGGTAGCGATTGAAGGGCTGGCGCATCGAAAGCTTGAGCCCAGTGCCAGTCGTGCCGGCGCCATACCAGCGACCAGCCACCACGAAATACTCGCTGGTCTCAAGGTCCCCTTTTCTGTTCGTGAAGAGGTCGCGAGCCACAACAATAGTCGAGAAGCCTTCCCCGTCTGTTCCGGGGGTCGCGGTGATGGCCAATGCGTCGGGTAGGTTTCCGGCCGTCGCGAATCGCACCGCGTCGGCCACCCATTCGTTGGAAGATGGCTCGATTCGGCCTTCTGCGAGCGCCATCAAGTAGTCCGACTCACGCACCAGGACTACGCCGCCCTTCGACTGCAGATCGATTGTCTGCTGAACCGAAGAGGGGCTTCCTGTGCGGTCGGAAATGCTGTCGGCGCAGGCTTCTGCTTCAACCTCTTCGTGACACACGAAGCGGTTGGCGCGCCACGGCTCTTTGTACTGAATTCCGTCATCGTAAAGCAGACGCACTTGCGGATTGAATCCAGAGGCGTTCGGCGCCGGCATGGGAGACTCGGGGTTGACCAAAATCGAGCCAGGGAACCCTGCGCCGCCTTCTTCACTGGTTGCGTATGTCTGAGTTCGATTCTCGGCGCCGGCAAACGAAGGCAGGCAGCCTCTTGTCCGGGCACAGCTGGGCGCCTTGAAGAGACTGTTCATCGCCAAGCGCGCGCCAACACCAAACATTTCCGAGCTTCCTTCAATCATTACTGGCACAAAGTAGAAGTCGCTGGTCTCGAGAACTCCGTTGTTGAGCTGCAGATCGCGAGACACGATGACGAGGTTTGCGCTGTAGCCGCCAGATGACGGTTCTGCGAAGACGCCCAATGAGTTGCTCGCGTTCGCCTCTGAGCCAGCATATGCGGCGGCGCTTCGCTCTCGGATTCCCGCGGGGCTGCTGCCGGCTAACCTTGCAATAAATTCAGCTTCAGCGAGAAGGACAGTCGAAAACGGCTCGGCGACCATTCTTGAGTCGCGCATCGACGGCAGGAAGCTCGGGCGGCGTTTGATTTCGCTGCGGACTTGGCCGACGGGAGACTCGTTGGACTGCTTGCATCCGCTGACGAAGGCCAACAATCCAAGAACAGCCAGCACCGTCAGTCTTGTCATCGAAGCTCCAACTGCAGCGCGTCGTCAGCCAGACGTTCAGGTGCGGCTGCGTAATGAATTGCAGGCGCTGCGGCTATTGGGTCGCGATGCCATGGTCAAGCGAAATCGGCGAAATCGGCGAGGGGCCGCGCTCGAGAGCGGCCACCACGTGAGCGGTCAGCGCCTGCAGTTGGTAGCGGGAAGCAAGCAAAGCCAAGCAGCGCGTGCGGGAAGCGACGCCCACAAGGGACATCAACCCATGGGCGAGAACGGCTGCGAAGAAGTAGCGTCACGGTCATGACGTACCTTGAGGAAAAGCCCGCGGCGACAACGAGTCACGACCCGAAGACGCCGCAGAAGCTGATCGACTTCATGGTGACCCAGTGGCGGCCGCAACTGCGCTCGCTGCCGAAGCCGCTGGCGAACCATCTGAATCACGCCCGCCGACGCGCGGCGATCAGCGGAATGTTTCCCGGCGAGAGTTTGGTCATCCCCACCGGGCACGAGCAGACGCGATCCAATGACACCCTGTACCGCTTCCGCCCGGGTTCAGACTTCTTCTGGTTGACGGGAAATCTCGAGCCTGACTGCGTGCTGGTGCTGACGCCCAATCACGACGGAAAGCATCGGGCGATCCTCTTCGTCGAGCCGAACCCCGGCCGTACCAGCGCGACCTTCTTCACCGATCGAAAAAAAGGAGAGCTTTGGGTGGGCCCCCGGCTCGGCATCGAGCAAAGCAAAGCGCGCTTCGGCGTTGATGAAGTGTACGGGCTCGAGAAGCTGGCGGGGTATCTGAAGAATCTTCCGCGATCGCGGGTGGTGCGGGGTCTTTCGCCGGCGGTGGATCAAGCGATGATCGACGATCAGACGCGCGACGCCGCGCTGCCTCAGGCGCTTTGCGAGCTTCGGCTGATCAAGGACAAAAGCGAGCTTCTCCAGTTGCGAAAGGTGATCGCAGCCACCCAGCGCGGCTTCGAAGATGTCCTGCGTTCACTCAAACCCGGCCACACCGAGCGTCACGTCGAAGGTGTCTTCCACTTGCGTGCACGCGTCGATGGAAACGACGTTGGGTACGGCACCATCGCTGCCGCAGGGGCCAACGCCTGCATCCTCCATTGGACTTCAAACAACGCCCCGGTGAAGCACGGCCAACTGCTTCTGATCGACGCGGGGGTCGAAGGCCACCAGCTCTACACGGCCGACATCACCCGCACCATTCCCGTCTCGGGCCGGTTTAGTCCTGCGCAGCGGGAAATCTATTCGTTGGTGTGGCGCGCGCAATCTGCCGCCTTCGCTGCCGTCAGGCCCGGCAACGACTTCATGGAGCCCAATCGCCGCGCAATGCGCGTACTGGCTGAAGGGCTCATCGCGCTTGGCATTCTCAAGGTCCCGCTGGAAGACGCGCTGAAGGACGACGCGCAGCTCTACAAACGATGGACGCTGCACAATGTGAGTCACATGCTCGGCCTCGATGTCCATGACTGCGCGAAGGCGCGCGAGCAGGTCTATCGCCACGGGCCTTTGCGCCCCGGCATGGTGCTGACGATTGAGCCGGGGCTCTACTTTCAGCCAGACGATCTCACCGTGCCCGCGCGCTATCGCGGCATCGGGGTGCGAATCGAAGACGACGTGCTGGTCACCGCGAAGGGAATGACGAACCTGTCGGCTGCGTTCCCCCGCGATCCGGACGACGTCGAGCAGTGGGTCAAGCGACTCAGGCGCCGCGCTACTTGATCACCTCTTCGAAGACACGTGGCTCAATCGAAGCGTCTGCGATCACCGCGAATGACTTTCGCCCAATCTCGCGGCCGTCGGTGGTGACCACCCGCACGCGGTAGTCGCCCGCGCGCGTGACGGTGCGATTGCCGAACGTCCGGCACCCGTGCTCACGACCGCCGCTCAAGGTCGTGTAGTAGGTGGTGCCGACGTCGACCCAACCCTTCTTCGGGTCGTCGTACTGCCAGGCGAAGCCCACCTTGTCAGAGAAGCCGCTGGGCGCAAACAGCATGATGAACGCGTAGGCCTTGTCCTCAGGTCGCGCGAAGAAGTCAGCGCCGTCATACGAGAACGGACTCGGAAGCATCGTCGGCGCCTCGACGTACTTGAGCCGATAGTTGCCGAGCTGCTCACCTTCGGTGACCTTCGTCACCTCGTGAAAGATTCCGATGTACTTGAGGCTCAACGGAACCGGTGGCACCACGCGGGCCAGGTACAGCACCAGCAAAGTCGTCTGAATCGCGAGACCCGGAACAACCGCGCGGCGAAAGGTCCAGCTCGGATCGTGGGTGAAGCGACGGAACACCTTCCACAGGCCCACGGTGACGCCAGACGCGATCAACAGCGCGAGGTAGAAGTGCCAGCTGCGAATCGAGCCCCACAGCACCGGGAACAAGTAGGCGAGAAAGCCCGAGACGACGAACGAGAGCAGCGCGACCCGCAGCACCGGCCCCAGTGATCGAAACCGTGGCAGCTCGTTGATTACCAACACCACCGCGAGCGCGACGAGAAACAAGAACGAGAAAAGCCCGCTGCTCGCCTTGAAGTAGAAAATCATGAACGCGTTGAGCAGCGTTCCTAGAAAGAAGTGAATTACCCAGTGGCGAAACGAGAGCACCTTGCCGAGAAACCCTTTCGGCTCTTTGCCCGTCACGAACAGCCGGTGATCAATCGCCAGCAGGCCGGTGAGCAACACGATGTACGTGCCCTGGTGAATCAGCAGCGGGATGCTGTCGATCCGATGCAACAGAATTGCGTCGAACAGAAAGCCGGCGAAGAAAAACGCCACCTCGAAGGCGAGGTGGTGCTTCTTTCGCAACTCGCGAAACCGCCCCCACGACCCGGTCGTGATTGGCTCAGGAGTAGCGGTCGTCTCGCCAGGGGTGGGCG
>JANOHG010000031.1:0-1506 GCA_031406375.1 Archangiaceae bacterium
CCGCCATCATTGGGTCGAAGACCACCTGCACCCGCTGCGACTTGACCTTCTTCGCGCCCAGCATCCGCAAGGCCCGGCGCGCGGCTTCCTTGCCCACCGACTCGGGGCTGTCGAGCTTGTCGAGGAAGCGCTTGGTGTCGACCCAATAGCTCGTCTGAAGCTGGTCGCCTTCGGCCGCCACCGGCACCGCGTAGAGGAACGCGTAGGTGCCCTGATAGCCGCCGGTGAAGCCTTCGCTGCTCGCCAGGTACACTTCGCTCACGCTCTCGCCTGCGCCGACGCTCTCGAAGGTCTTGATTCGCGGGTCGATCGACTTGCCCGCCTTCTCCATTTCGATTGCCGCTTCTATCTTCCACTCGGGTCGAAGGTTCGCGACGTTCGGGTCGAACAGCGCGCCGACGTCGTGGTGCCCCTTGAGATCCGAACGGTTCGGCAAGCCGTTGAGGGTGTTCGGCGCGGCAGCTGATGCAAGCTCGACCGCGCGATCGACGAATGCATTCAGGCTTCCTTCGGTGAAGTCGCTGGTCCAAGCGAAGCCAAGGCGCTTCTTGACGAACACCCGAATGCCGACGCCCTTCGACGTGGCCTGGGTCAGATCTTCAATCTCGCAGTCGCGCACGCGAACGCTCGCCTCGCGCCCGACCTCGATGAAGACTTCGGCCTGCTGGGCGCCTTTCTTCTTCGCGCGCGCCATCAGCTTTTTTGCCAGCGCCACGTAGTTCGTGCTCACGCGCCACCGCCCAGCTTGGTGCCGCCGACCGTCATGTTGTCGATTCGCAGCGTCGGAAGACCCACCCCCACCGGCACGTTCTGGCCATCTTTGCCGCAGGTGCCCAGTCCGGGATCCGGCATCGGATCGTTTCCTACCATCGACACGTTTTTCAGCGCCTCGGGACCAATGCCTATCAACGTCACTCCTTTCAAGGGTCGGCCGACCTTGCCTTTGGTGATTTCGTACGCCTCACTCACCTCGAAGACGAAGTTTCCGTTGGTGATGTCGACCTGCCCGCCGCCAAAGTGCGCGCAGTAGATGCCCGAATCGACCGAGTGAATGATCTCGTCGTGGGTCGATTCGCCTGGCGCCAGGTAGGTGTTCGTCATTCGAGGCAGCGGCAGGTGCTTGAAGCTCTCGCGTCGCCCGCTGCCCGACGAGCTTTGCCCCATCAGCTTCGCGTTGAGCGCGTCGTACATGAAGCCCTTGAGCACGCCCCGCTCGATGAGCACCTTGAACTGCGCCGGATTTCCTTCATCGTCGACATTCAGCGAGCCACGCGCGTTGGCAACCGTGCCGTCGTCAATCACCGTCACCAGCTCGCTGGCCACCTTCTGGTTCTCTTTGCCCGCGAACAGCGACGTGCCCTTGCGAATGAAGTCAGCCTCGAGCCCATGCCCCACCGCTTCGTGAAGAAGGATGCCGCTCCACCCCGGAGCGAGCACCACCGTCTGCTGGCCAGCCTTCGCGTCCACCGCGCCCAGAGTCTCGACCGCTTGGCGCGCGGCCTCGGT
>JANOHG010000046.1:0-5070 GCA_031406375.1 Archangiaceae bacterium
GCGCCATCAGCTCATCGACGCTCTGATCTTTGCCCAACAGCTTCGACAGCGAGCTCGCGTCGTGATCGCCCAGATACAACCAAGCCGCATCATTCTTTGGGAGCTTCAGCGCCTGCCTGAGCGCGAGCACGTAGGCGGGCAGCTGAAAATCGCTGACCAGCAGGTCACGTCTCGCGTTCTTATTCTTGCGTCCACCTTTGTAATCGACGACCCCCGCTCCGCCTGATCCGAGGTCGATGCGATCGATTTTACCGTTGAGAAACACGTCTTGCTCACCTGGCCAGGCCGCCGGAATCACCACCTGTCGAAACCGATCGTCCTTCGCGCCGCGGCCAAAGGTGACTTCGACCGCCTCTGGCAACCACTGCTGTTCCTTGAACGGCTGGCCTTCGTTTTCTGAGTAAAGCACGCGCCGCACCATCTTCCGGGCCTTCTCGCGGCCGAGCTTCCAGAGCGCCGGGTGTCCAACGGCGCTTTTCATCTCGGCCTTCTTCGCCGCTTCGTCGATCGCCTGATCAATCAACAGATCCAGCGCGGCCTTTGGCAGCGTCCCCACCGGCAACCCCAACCACCCCTGCGCCTTCATTTGCGGCATCAGCTGCTCGAAGACGAGGTGCCAGAACGTGCCTCGTGTCCTCGCGTCTGGCTCTTCTCCTTGCTCTTCGACCGCCTCGAGCTTCAACAGCGTCGAAAGCACTCCTGAGAAGGCGCAGTTTCCGTATCGACCCAGCGCGCTCACGCTCAGGCCCGAGGCGGCGTCGAAGGCGAACCACTGCCGACGCGCGGCCTCGTAGGCGTTGGCGGACACGTCGCCACTGAACGCTTGCGCCTCGAGGTCGGAAGAGGTGAAGAAGCGCAGCCGTTCGCTCTCCATTTGCGACACGTTCGAAGCGTGCTGCAACCACGGCTCAACAGTGAATCTGCGCAGCAGAGTCGGGCCCAGCGGCGACGGGTCAGAGAGCCGGGTCGTCGATGGCGAGAGCGCCTCGAGCGCCACCCGGGCGCGAAAATCGGCAGGGGCGCGCACGGTCTGAAGGGAAAGCACCGCGCTGCGAGGAATCGACGCTTCGATGAACCCGGGCACGACACGCTTGAGCTCGTCGATGAATGGCGAGGGGATTAACTCGCGCCCGCTCGCGTCGCTTCGCGCCCGAGACAAGGTAACTGCGTTGCCTGCACACAACGCCAGGTGGAACAGCAATCGATCTTCGGCCTGGCGCAGCGGCAACGAGAGTTCGCCATCGCCGACGCCCAAACGAAACAAGCGGGGCCGGGCCGTGTTGAGCATCGCCCGCTCGTCTTCGGTTACCAACGCCAACGGGTTGGGGCGACCGGGGAACCGGCCATCGACGAGACCTCCGATGAAGACGTGAGAGAACTTGAGGCCCGCGATCGCTCGAACATCGAGCACCCGGACGCTGCCGCTTCGGGGCCCACGCGCTGGCAGGTTGATGTCGCGCGCGGCGTCTGCCACCAGCCGAACGAAGTCACGGCGGCTGATCGTCTGCGGTCCGACGCCAGAGGTGACGAGCGCTTCGCGCAGCACCTCGAAGAAGTTGATCAGCGCCTCGCCTGCTGCCTGATCTCGGGCCAACGCGCGTTCAACCGCGCGTCCCAACGCCGTACCTTCACAGTCGAGGGATTCGGGGCCGTGCAGCCCCTGGGCGAGGCCGAGCACTTCGAGCATTTCCTGCCAGCCCGCCAGAAACTCGAGCGCAGTTCCCGATGGGGGCAGCAGATCGCCGGCGTGAATCAGCAACGCGACGCGATCAGCCAGGCGCCGAACCTCGATGGCGTCTTCAGGCGCGAGGCGCTCGGCCAGTGCGCCCAACCGCACTTCGTACGCGCCGCGCTTTCCGGCGGCGCCAAGCACGTCGTCGCGCAAGCCAGCGAAGCCAAACCAATGCGCAGCGTCAGGCGCGTGGTTCGAGACTTTGGGCGCGTACCGGCTTTCGAGCACCGCGATGACGCCGTCGGCTGGGAAGCCATCGTCGACGAGCTGGGGCAGCAACAACGCCAGCCGGCCTGGGGCCGTCAAACCCAGCGGCATTCCGAGGCGAACGCGAGCCGGCACCGCGACTTCTTCCAACGCTTCGACCAGAACTTCGGCGTCATCGCCCAGATCGCGAAAGACAACCGCCACCTCTTCTGGAGCCATTCCGTCGTCGAGCAAAGCGCGCACGCGGTTGGCTATCTGCCGCGCTTCCTCGCGCGGGGTGGCTGCGCTGAATGCGTGAAGATCGTGCGCGTGCTGGTTTGGAATCGAGTCGCCGAACAGCGCCCCACCTATCCACGCCAGGGGCGCCTGAGGGACTTCGGGCCACGCGTCGACATCGAGTCCCTGCCACGCCTTTTCCATACCGGCGAACGCTTCGTTCACCAGTGCGTCAATCTGGGGGTTGTTCGCCGCCGGCAAGGTCACCTTCACCGGCAGCTTCAGATAGTGGCAGGTGGTCGTCAGCGCCTGCAGCAGCCGCGCGCGCGCGGGCGGCAGATCGTGCAGATGGTGCACTTCGACCTGAGTGAAGTGACGCAACCGCGGCGGCAGCTCTTTGAAGAGGCGATCGGCTGCCGCGCGCAACAAATCGCCTCGGTCGGCCAGGCGGTGTTCAGCCAGCCGACGGTCGTATTCGCGCCACAGGTGAAGAAGGCACGTCAGCCGTGGCCGCGCGGTCTGGTTGAGGCCAGCAATCGCGCGGTCGAGATCTTCTGGCGTCGCGTCCTGAAGCTTGAGGTGCTGAACGAGATCCCACGCGGATCGCGCGAAGCCAGGCTCGCGCGCGTAGTCTCCAAACGCGTTCTGACCCAGAGATCGCGCCGCTGCCGCCATCAGCAGGCGGGCGCCCAACGGAGCGACCGGCGCGCGCTTGAGCCACCGTGCCGGCTCGCACGCCTCGACGAGCCAGGCGATCGACACGAAGCCCGTCGCGTTCACAAAGCCGAGCGAGGTCGCGGCTTGAATCAGCGCGAATTCGACGCGGTCGGCATCTGGGAAAATTCTCAAGACAGGCATGGGAGCTCTGGCGACGCTGTCGCGCGTTAGGACTCACGCATCGGCGGTCGAACCTCGTCGAGAACCGCGCGCACCTGGCTGGCCAGCCGATCGATCGTAAACGGCTTGTGCAGCAGGGGCACGCCCGCGGGCAGCTTGCTCGGGCCGGAATAGCCGGACATCAGCAACGCGAGCAACGACGGCCAGCGTTCAGAGGCTTGCCGGACCAGATCGGTGCCGTACATTCCGGGAAGAACAACGTCGCTGATCAGCAAGTCAAACGGCTGGGTCGCAAGGGCGATTAGCGCCGCTTCCGCTGAATCGGCGCACTGAACGGTGTATCCGAGATCTCGCAGCGAGCGCGAGAGAACATGCTGCAACGTCTTTTCATCTTCGACGAGCAGAATGCGCTCGGTTCCACCTGGCGAATGGCGAGATCGCGCCCCCACCCGCGCGGCCGCTTTTTCCTTCGACAGCGGAAGGTAGATGGTGAAAGTGGAGCCTTTGCCGACCACGCTGGCGACCTCAATCGCGCCGTGCGCGGCCTGCACGATTCCGTGGCACGCAGCGAGCCCGAGCCCGGTGCCCTTCCCCTGCTGCTTGGTGGTGAAAAAGGGCTCGAAGATGCGGGCCATCACCTCGGGAACGATGCCCAAACCGTCGTCGGCGACCACCAACCGGATCCAGTTCCCGGGCGCCAGCTCGATTGGAAGCCCGTCCTCCCGCCCATACGTTGCGGGCGCAAGGGTGATGCGCAGCGACCCACCCGCGGGCATCGCGTCGCGGGCATTCACCGCGAGGTTCAACAACACCAACTGCACCTGGCCCGAGTCGATAAAGGCTGGGGCCGCCACCTCGACGCCGGTCAGACTCACTGAGATTTGGGCACCCACCGCCCGACAGAGCATCGGCAGCGCCGCTTGAACGACGTCGGCAAGGTTGACGAGCTGCGGTGAACCGACATCGCGTCGCGCAAACGCGAGCAAAGACTTGGTGAGCTCTGCGCCACGGGTCGCCGCCGCCATGATCGCCTCGCAGGAATCTCGACCCGCGACAGTTCGCGTCTCTCTCTCGAGCACCGCGACCGAACCCATGACGACGGAAAGCAGGTTGTTGAAGTCATGCGCAATGCCACCCGAGAGCCGAGCGATCGCCTCGAGCTTTTGCGCCCGCACCAACTGCTCTTCGAGCCGTTTTCGTTCGGTGACATCTTGAACGCCGCCCATCAGCTTGACGACCTTGCCGCTTGATGGATCCAGCACCGGGCGAACGTAGTCGCGAAGCCAGCGAATCTGCCCGACGCCATCGATAATTCGATACTCGTTGATGCTCGGCTTTCCCTGCGGCAACCCTGCCTCCATCGTCGCCAACCCGGCCAGGTCGTCTGGGTGGATCACCTTCATCCATCCGCCTAGGGCTTCAACACCCGCCGGAGTGAGCCCCGTCGTTCGTTCGAACGAACCTGCGACAATCTCTGGGTAGAGGCTGGGTTTTAAGAAATCGACCACGTAGACGTAGTCCGAAGCCAGCTCGGTGAACATCCGATACAGCTCTTCGCTTTTGCGCACCTGCTCGAGCGCTGCTTTGCTCACCGTGACATCCACCGCGGTTCCACTGATGCGCGTGGGTCGACCGGCGGCGTCAACGCTGACGCGCCCGCGACCTTCTATCCAGCGGGTCGCACCATCCTCAAGCAGCAGACGGTGCTCGACGAAATACGTCGTCGAGGCCTGGGTCTTCGCGGCTGAATCGATCGCGTCTTCAATCACCGCCTGGAGTCGAGGGCGCTCATCTTGAGGAACCAGGGCCAGGTACGCCGCGTAGGTCACCGGCGTACCCTTGCTGTGCGAGAAAAGCCGGCGCATCTCGTCAGACCATACGATCCGGTCGTCGACCATGTTCCACGACCACACACCCACCTCGACCGCGGCCAGTGCCTCCCTCAGGCTCTCCTCATCTCCCATGGGCGCTGTTCTTACAGAAAGCAGAAGCCCGCGCACTCAACGCACACAAGCGTTTGCCGGACGACTCGAGCTGGTTCGCGACGACTGTCAACGGACCGATCGCCGCCGCCGAAT
>JANOHG010001244.1:0-4633 GCA_031406375.1 Archangiaceae bacterium
GAGAAGCACGTGATGTCGGCGGTGCTACCGGCCTGCTGCCACGACGCGCCAGGCTCTGTCCTGTAAAACGCCGGCAGGGTGTGCGCAGCGTCGTCAATCACCGGAACCTGGAACTCTTTGCCCAGCGCTTGAATCGCCGCGACGTCGACCATCTGCCCACCGTAGTGCATCGGAATGATCGCCTTGAGCGGACCATACGGTGGCTTGAGCCCTGCGGTGGGCCTGCCATCGCGCAGCGCCTCGAGCGTGCCGCGCAGTTGCTTCACATCGAGGCACATCGACCGCGGCTCACAGTCGACCAACACCGGCACCGCATCGAAGTAGCGAACGACCTCGGCCGTGGCGGCGAACGTCATCGTTGGCACCACCACCTTGTCGCCGCGCTGAACTCCGATCGCCTCGAGCGCCAGATGCAGCGCCGCCGTGCACGAGTTGAGCGCGATCGCGTGCTTGGCACCCACTTTGGCGGCGAACTCGGCTTCGAACTGCTTGGTACGGGGCCCAGTGGTGAGCCATCCGGACTTCAGGCAAGCGACGACTTCGTCGATTTCTGCTTGGGTGATGCTGGGGCGGAAGAATGGAACGGCCATGGTCTTGCGGGCTTACCGCAATTCACAGCATCGGTACCGGGTCGAGTGCCGGCGGTTCAGGCCCGCTTGAAAGAAACCGCATATTTCCAATCGCTTAGGAACAACATTATACAAACGTTGCACGGGCGATGCGAGCCGATTAGAAGCAGCCACTCGAAAAGGAGTTCCCGATGCGCTTGCTCTTGACGACTGTTTTGCTTTGGCTCACCGCTGGCTGCCGGTGTGGAGGTGGACCAGTTCCCCCGCTGCCCGAGAAGATTGTCGGCAGCTGCGTCTACAGGAATCAGTTCAGCAAGCTCGAAGAGTGCACCGACTACGTCGGTGAGTGGCAGCTGCAAGAAGCGACCGATGCTTGCAAGGCGAAGGGGATGACGATCGCGACCCGCCCGTGCAACATCGATAAGCGGCTTGGCTACTGCATTCTGGGTGGTGCTCAGATGAAGTTCGAGCGAATCACCCTGCCGGGCGACGACGCCACTGGGTGCGCGTCGGCGAAGCGGGGCTGCGAGTTCTTTGGGGGTGGCATCTTCGACGCTGCGGCAGTGTGCGGCGGAGTAATTGACGACAGCAAAGGCACCGGGCTGCCTGTCTTCCGTCATCCGGTGCTGAACTGCGTGGATCCCAAAGCGGGCGAGCCACCGGGGCGTTCGGCAGAGGGAAAAGTTTGCACGTGGGAAATGATCTCGGGCGCCACCGAAGAAGGCCGGCACTTCGAGGACTACGCCAGCTGCGACCGGGTCCGCACCCAGCGGCCCTACTACGCGGTCGGAGTAAGAGCAGAGGCCAATGACGCTGACCCGCGCATGAACGACCCGTTGTACGCAGCCGAGGTCGCGTGGATTAAGAGCCAGGTGCAAGCGACGGCGTGCGTGTGCTGTCACTCGACGAAAGCGCCGGAAGGTTCCTCGAACTGGTTCCTCGAGTCGGGGCCGAACTTCATCAACAGCTTCAACAACCGCGGCCTGGCAATGGGAGCAGGCTGGATCGACACCGTCGGGCTCGGCGCGTACCCCAAGGAACAGAACAACGGGTTCTCTCGAGCCACACCCGCAGACAAAGGTCACGGCGCGCTCGTCACCACCAACGATGCGCGGATGAGGGCGTTCTTTGAAAAGGAGCTGGCAGCGCGCGGCGTGCAGCGGTCGGTTTACCCTCCAGGGACGTACGGCGCAGGCCCGCTGGATGATCAGCGCTTCTACGAGCCGAAGGCCTGCACCAACAGCGAAGGCGTCGCCGCCGATGGCACAATCACCTGGCTCAACGGCCGAGCGCGTTACCTGTATGTGCTCGACGAAAATGGCGACTCGCCGACGGTGCCTCCCAACCTCGACCTTCCCCAGGGGACAATCTGGCGCATCGACGTGCCCGCAACAGGCGCGGCAATCGCCAGTGGCACGGTTCGCTTCGGCCAACTGCCTGAAGGCCTGAAGCAGACCGTGCCCACGTCCGGCGCGCCGACCGCGCTCGTCTCGGGCAAGAAGTACTACTTGTACGTGCTCGCAGACATCGCCATTCCAAACAGCCGGTGCATCTTCACCGCGCCGTAACCGCCTTCAACCGCGGTTCAGCTTCGCAATCGCCTCGGCCGCATCTTTCAACGCCGAGTGCCGACCGAGTCCGGGAAGGTTGAGCACCGAACCGATGGTGCGCGCGATGATCGACGCGTCGTAAAAAGCCGAAGAACGCCGCACGCCCTCGAGCGCGACCTCAAGCTTCGCCGGCATCACCGCTTCGACGTAGGCGCGTTCTCTGTCATGCGCGGGCGCGAGCAGTTCTTCCTCGTCACGAAACACCAACGATGCCAGGTCGGTGATCCCGGGGCGAACCTCCAGCAGTGGTTCCCATTCGGGTCGGTAGTGGCGCACGTACCGCTCTGCTTCAGGGCGGGGGCCGACGAGGCTCATCTCGCCCTTGACGACGTTGAGCAACTGCGGAAGCTCATCCAGCTTGGTCTTGCGCAACAGCCGGCCCACCCGCGTCACGCGGCTGTCGCCCGCTGCAGTGACCGCCGGGCCCGCCGCATTCGCCGTCATCGTTCGCAGCTTGAAGATCCTCAGTGGCTGCCTGTTTCGGCCGACGCGCGTTTGAACGAAGAACGCTGGCCCTTTCGAGTCGAGCTTCACCAGCGCGGCCAGCGCTCCAATCACCGGTGCGGCCACGCACAGCGCGGGCACCGAGACCGCGAGATCGACCCACCGCTTCAGGCTCATGTGACGCGACTGCGAAACCAGTCGACCGTTCGACGCACTCCGTCTTCGAGCGCGACCTTCGGCCGCCACGCCAGCACCTTCGCGGCCAGCGACGCGTCGAGCGCGCTGCGACGAACTTCTCCCATGCGGCCTTTCGCGAAATACGCGGGGCGATCGCTGCCGGCGGCGTCGGCGATCAGCGTGTAGATCCGATTGACGTCGGTTTCGATCCCAGTGCCGATGTTGACGTACCCGAAGAACTCGGTGGCCAACGCTTGAACATTGGCCGCGACGACGTCGTCGACGTACACGAAATCGCGCGTCTGGTTGCCGTCGCCGAAAATGGTGCATTCCTGGGTGCGAAGGCAGCGCGTCGCGAAGATTGAGACGACCCCTGCTTCTCCGTGCGCGTTCTGTCGGGGACCAAAGACATTGGAGTACCGAAGAGCGACGTAGGGCAACCCATACATCCGCCGGAACGCTTCGAGGTAGAGCTCGCCGGCGCGCTTGGCGACGCCGTAGGGAGAAGCGGGCGCCGCGGCAGCCTTCTCGTCTGAAGGAATCGGCCCGGCGTCGTCGTAGATCGCTCCTCCGGAAGACGCGTAGACCACCTTCTTCAGGCCACCAGCCCGGCGCGCCGCTTCGAGGACGTTGAGCAGGCCACCGAGGTTGACGTCGGCGTCGTAGCGCACGTCGGCGACGGAACGGCGGATGTCGATCTGTGCGGCGTGGTGGTTGAGGATTTCAGGCTTGAACGCTGCGAGCGCGGCGGCTGCTTCTGGCGAACGGATGTCGGCCTGAATCAACCGCGACTTTGCGGGGACCTGCGCCCGGCTTCCCGACGAGAGGTCGTCGATCACCAGCAGCTCGTGGCCCGCAGCGACGAATGCGTCGCACAGATGCGAGGCGATGAAGCCGGCTCCGCCGGTGACGGCAATCTTCATGGTGTGGGTACGATGGCGAGAAGCGTTGAGATGAGCAACGTCGGCCTTCAGAACTTTTTCACCTGATGAAAAAAGTCCTGCAGCGCGATGACGGTGGGGGTGTCCTTGACGAGAACGCGGATGCCCGCGATTCCTATCTGCGCCGCCTGAATCGTCGTGAAGTACGGCACCGAATGCATCAACGCTTCGCGCCGAAGCGAGAAGCTGTCGGCGATCGATTGGCGGCCAAGCGAGGTGTTGACCACCAGGGCGATCGAGCCGGCGCGAATCAAATCGACCGCGTGGGGCGAGCCATCCTTCACCTTGTTGACCTGCTCGACCGCGAGGCCCGCTGAACGAAGGTACTGCGCGGTGCCTTCGGTGGCGCAGAGGTGAAACCCGAGCGTGTGCAGCTCTCGCGCGAGCGCGACGGCCTGCTGCTTGTGGGCGTCTTGCACTGAGACGAACACCCTGCCCGACTTGGGCAACCGAGTACCGGCGGCGAGCTGACTCTTGGCGAAGGCGGTCGCGAAGTCCGCGCCGATGCCCATCACCTCTCCGGTCGATTTCATTTCCGGCCCCAGCAAGACGTCGACGCCAGGGAAACGCGAAAAGGGGAAGACTGCCTCTTTGACCGCGACCCGCCGGGTCTGTTGATCATCCGCCGTCCACACTTCGGCCAAGGTCTTGCCCGCCATGCACATCGCGGCCAGCTTCGCCAGCGGCCGGCCGGTGGCCTTGGCGACGAAGGGCACGGTGCGAGAGGCGCGGGGGTTGACCTCGAGCACGTAGATGAGCCCGTCTTGGATCGCGAACTGAACGTTCATCAAGCCGACGACGCCCAGCTCGCGTGCGAGCAACACCGCCTGCTCTTTCATCTCTTCGCGCTCTACCTATTGTCGTCATAGTGTAAAAGTGAATTTCTTCTTAA
>JANOHG010000155.1:0-3599 GCA_031406375.1 Archangiaceae bacterium
AATCAGCGAAGCACCGAGCACCAGGTAGCCGGCGAGAATCTTCATGTGCAGCGAAAGCTGGGTGTGTTTTTCCTCGGCTGCGCGAATCAGCATGTCGACGGGCTCACGACGGGTCATGGAAGACTGCGAACGTTCGCGAGAAAGAGGAGCCACTTGGAACCAGAGTTAAGGCCGAGGCAAGCAGTGCGTCAAAAGATGATGCTCGGGAATCGCCGCAAACGCCGCCAGGCGCCGTCCTCCGAGCGTCGGCTCGATGTGCGACGCACGCTTGGTTTTGCCCGATGGGAACGGATCAGCCGCCACCGACTTGCCGAACGAGCGAAATCGATATAACAACATGCATAGATATGGACCTCTCGAAGGCATTTCGGGTGCTGGGCGACCCGACGCGGCTGCGAATCATGCGTTTGCTCAGCGAGACGAAACTCAACGTCACCGAGGTGATGCAAGTGGTGGGTGTCGGGCAGTCCTCGGTGTCTCACCACCTGGCGAAGCTCAAAGGGCTCGAGCTGATCCGCGAAGAACGACAGGCAGGTTTCACGTACTACTCGCTCGCCGTCGAAGCCGATGACCCTCGCTTTCCGCTGATTCGCCTCGCCCGCGACGCCGATGACCAGCACGGCGATGGCGCGCGTCTGACCGAGCTGCTCGAGCGCCGCGAAGACCGCCACACCTTGAACGAGAAGCTGCTCGAGCCCGGCCAGTCGTGGATGTTGTGGGCCAACGCGCTGTCATCGCTGTTGCCGCCTCTCGACGTGGTGGACTTCGGTTGTGGCACCGGTGTCCTCTCGGTTGAACTCGCGCGCTGGGCGCACCAGGTCACCGCGGTTGACCGCAGCCCGGTCGCGCTCGAGGCCGCACGCATCCGCGCCAAGCGAGAGGACTTGCACAACATCCAGTTCGTCGAAGCCGATTTGCACGCGCTGCCGAAGAACCTCGGTGGCAAAGACCTGGTCGTCATCTCGCAGAGCCTCCACCACGTCGAACAACCCGAGCGCGTTCTCGCTGGCGCTGCCCGCGTTCTCAAGCCAGGCGGTCGCGTCGTCGTCCTGGAACTGATGCCGCATGACGAGCAGTGGGTGAAGTCGCGCCTGGGTCACCACCACCTGGGCTTCGAACCGTCAACGCTGGTCGCTGCGATGAGGTCGGCCGGCTTCGGCGAGGTTCAACTCACTCCGTCGGCGCGCGAAGGCGGCTCGGCTTTCCGCGCGTTTCTACTTACTGGATCCCGTGGGCGTTCCCGCAAGCTGCCGCTTCCCCAATAGAGGTCGACCTTGGACGCCATCTTGAAATCGAAGACCCTCGAACACCTCTTCTACGAGCGAATCGTCATCCTCGATGGCGCGATGGGCTCGATGATTCAGACCTACCCACTGACCGAGAAGGATTTTCGCGGCGAGCGCTTCGCGAACCACTCGCAAGACCTCAAAGGCAACAACGACCTGTTGTGTCTCACCCGGCCCGACGTGATTGAAGAGATACACCAGCAGTACTTCGCCGCGGGCGCCGACGTGGTCGAGACCAACACCTTCAGCTCGACGTCGATCGCCCAGGGAGACTACCACCTCGAATCCATCATCACCGACCTGAACCTCGCCGCCGTCGCGTGCGCCCGTCGGGCCGCCAAAACCGCCGAAGCCGTGACGCCAGGCCGCCACTGTTACGTCGCCGGAGCGATTGGCCCGCTCAACCGCACCCTCTCGATGTCTCCCGACGTCAACCGACCCGACTACCGCGCCGTCACCTGGCACCAAGTCGTCGAGGCGTACACCGAGCAGATTCGCGCGCTGCTCAAGGGCGGCGTCGACGCGCTGCTGGTCGAGACCATCTTCGACACCCTCAACGCGAAAGCGGCGCTGTTCGCGATCGAATGCTGCTTCGACGAGCTGAAGCTTCGGGTGCCGGTGATGATTTCGGTCACCATTACCGACGCTTCGGGTCGCACGCTTTCCGGGCAGACCATCGGCGCCTTCTACAACTCGATTCGCCACGCGAAGCCCTTCAGCGTCGGCATCAACTGCGCGCTTGGAGGCAAAGAGATGCGGCCGTACATCGAGGAACTGTCGCAAATCGCTGAATGTTACGTGTCGTGTTACCCGAACGCCGGGTTGCCCAACGCGTTTGGCGGCTACGACCAGACGCCGGAACAGATGGCCGCCATCGTCGCAGAGTTCGCAGACCGGGGCTGGCTGAACATCGTGGGAGGCTGCTGCGGCTCGACCCCCGAACACATCGCGGCAATCGCCACAGCGGTGCGCAAAAGCCCGATGCACCAGGTGCAGGGAATGCCTCCGCAGGTCCTTCGATTGAGCGGCCTCGAGCCGATGACACTGCCATGAGCGCGCTGAGTCAGAGGAACAAGTCATGAGTAAGGCCGAACCGGCTGCGCCAAACGCCGCCCAGTTTCTCATCATCGGCGAACGCACCAACATCACCGGCTCTCCGAAGTTTGCCAAAGCGCTCAAGGCCGGAGACTGGAACACCTGCGTGGCCGTCGCGCGTCAACAGGTCGAGAGCGGTGCCAACATCCTCGACGTGAACGTCGACGAAGGCATGGTTGATGGCGAAGCGACGATGGAAAAGTTCCTCAACCTCATCGCCGCCGAGCCCGAAATCTGTCGGGTTCCAGTGATGGTCGACTCGTCGAAATGGTCGGTGCTCGAAGTTGGGCTGCGCTGTCTTCAGGGCAAGGGCATCGTCAATTCCATCTCGCTTAAAGATGGTGAAGCTGAGTTTCTGCGTCGCGCGAAGCTGGTGCGCCGCTATGGCGCCGCGGCGGTGGTGATGGCCTTCGACGAGCAAGGTCAAGCGGCGACGCGCGATGAGAAGGTGCGAATCTGCACCCGCGCGTATCGCTTGCTGGTCGACCAGGCCGACTTCCCGCCCGAAGACATCATCTTCGACCCCAACATCCTCACCGTGGCGACGGGCATCGAAGAGCACAACAACTACGCCGTCGACTTCTTCGAGGCGACGCGCATCATCAAGCAGACCTTGCCGTTCGCGAAGGTGTCCGGCGGCGTGTCGAACGTCTCGTTCTCGTTCCGCGGCAACAACCCCGTTCGGGAAGCGATTCACACCGCGTTCCTGTTCCATGCGTTTCGGGCAGGCATGGACATGGGCATCGTCAACGCCGGGATGCTTGGCGTCTACGAAGAGATTCCGAAAGACCTGCTCGAGCGGGTGGAAGACGTCTTGCTCAACCGTCGGCCCGACGCGACAGATCGCCTGGTCAGCTTCGCCGACGCGCTCAAGGCCGAGCAGGGTGGAGCGTCGAAGACCGAGCTAAAGGAAGACCTCGCCTGGCGCGACGGCACCGTCGCCGACCGCCTGTCGCACGCGCTGGTGAAGGGAATCGACGCGTTCATCGAGCAAGACACCGAGGAAGCGCGCAAGCAGTACCCAAGACCGCTGGACATCATCGAAGGCCCCCTGATGGACGGGATGCGCATCGTCGGAGACCTGTTCGGCGCGGGGAAGATGTTCCTGCCGCAGGTGGTGAAGAGCGCGCGGGTGATGAAGCGGGCGGTCGCCTGGCTGACTGCGCAGGGCGACGACGGCACCCCGCCGAAGGAGCCGCCGACCAAGATTCCGGCAGA
>JANOHG010000157.1:0-1529 GCA_031406375.1 Archangiaceae bacterium
GTCTACACCCAGTTTTCAGACCCTGGTGGCAGCGTGCCGGCAATGTTCGCCAATCGAGCACAAAGAGATCGCGCGCTGCACAGCGTTCGAACTGCGATTGAAAAGGGGAAAGCGGGAAAAAAATGAGCTCAAGCATCGCCAGCAAGCTCTGTACGACTTGCGGGATGTGTTGCGATGGAACGCTGTTTTCTTTCATCGCGATATCCAGCGAGGAAGCGCGGACACTGAGGGCAGCCAAGGTCGAAGTGCGTGAGGAGGCGGGGCGTTTGAAGCTGCTCCAACGCTGCAGCGCACTCGAGGACTGTCGGTGCAGCGTCTATGAGAAGCGGCCGTTCGTCTGTCGGCGCTTTGATTGCCTGCTTGCGCGATCTCTGACCGAGAAGGAACTGCCCCTTGATGATGCGCTGGGCATTGTCGCCCAAGCCCGGGTGCGGCTCGCCCGGCTCAATGGCCTACTGCCTGCGCGGAAACCCGGCGAACCTGATGGCCCGGTGCTTCGGGCTGCGACCTTGGCCCAGCGCGGAACCCACGTGTCTGTTGCGGCACGCGCAGCATTCGACGATGCACAGGACTACCTGCGCCGGAACTTTGTCCCCGACTGAAGTCGCCCGAATCGAACCAGGCTGGCTCCTTTGCATTTTCGTCCGCCCCAACCACGCCGAGGTCGAGGCATGAACGCGTTGACTCTCGACCGTTCGGCTGCCATTTCATTCGACATGAGCGATCAATTTCCAGTCACTGTCGCAGTCACCCGCACCGACGGTTCTGTCGAGCAGGTCCGGATCGGCATGGCCACCAAAACCGCCGACGGCTTCAGCATCTCGATGGGCGAGTTGACAATCGGCGCTACCCCCACTGCCCGAGCAACGAGCGCGCCCTTTCGTCCGATGGGCTCGGCAGGCGGCGACGGAATGGTGTTTCCACCCTACGGTCGCAGCAAAGGCATGCCGGTGCGTGGCGGTTCAATGCAGGATCTCGAGTACTACGCGAATGGCTGTAAGCGGAGCCTCAACGACCCGAGCAAGAGCCGCTGGCATGACAAGGAACGCGTTCTTCTGGCTGCAATCGAAGCCGAAATTGCTCGCCAGGGCGCCGGCGGTGGACCCGGCACTGGCAGTGGCCAGGAAGAGCCACCTCCGCCTGGCGACGAAGACGCTCCGTTCTGAGGTCATGACTTTCCGTTCGGTTGGCGCCCGACCCACCACCAGCGCTCGGAACCTCGGTCGCGTTTATGACCTGAATAAATAAATCCGCCCTGAAGGTAACTGCTTCATGTGCGTAGAGGCTGTCGAAGGGTGGCTTTTCACCGCCACCTGGGCGAGGAAGGCCGCGCCATGAGTCATTTCATTCAGGAAGTCGTCGATGCGGACAACGCCTCGGGGAAGTTTAGCGGCCGGGTACACACCCGCTTTCCTCCCGAGCCCAATGGCTACCTTCACATCGGACACGCAAAGAGCATTTGCCTCAACTTCGGATTGGCGAAGGCCAATGGGGGCACCTTCAATCTCAGGTTCGACGACACCAACCCC
>JANOHG010000220.1:0-2076 GCA_031406375.1 Archangiaceae bacterium
TGCCGGTCGAGCATCGCCACCCCGCCCCCGACCCAAACGTAGAACTGAAAGTGAACCGGCAGCTCTGCCATCAAGCCCAGCTTTCCGTAAATCGGCTGCCACCGCAGGCCAACGATTGCGTTGAACTTCATTTCCCAAAGATCGGAAAGATCAGACGCCGTCGGAATCGAGGTCTTCGATTGCGCGAAGAACTTGTCCGCGATGTCGGTTGCCAGGCCGGTGTGGCTCGAGAGCGCGTAACCGACCCGAAGCTCGACAGCCAAGCTGTCCATGAAATTGTAGGCCCCCGACGCGTTGAGATTGTAGTGGTCGGTGAGCCGCGAGAGCATCGAGAAGCCGAAGTTGACGCCCGCCTCTACCCTGCCCTCGACGTTGAAGAGGCGATTTCGCACCACCACCTTCTCGACGAGCTCTTCACCTTCAGTCTCGTCAGCCCAGGCAGCGGAAGCGGAAGCGAAAATCGCGAGCAACAGACAACTGCAGTTCCGAAGGATCTTCATAGGAGTCTTCACGGACAACTGTTCTGGAAGGTGGCCTGCACGTCGTAGCAAATCTCGACAGCACTCAAAGACTCCGGCACCGAAGTGCCGTCAAAGCGGATCACATTGCGAAGCGACGTTCCGTCGCACTTCAAGTACTGCGGCTGGTTGTTGGTGAGTGAAAGATTGACGTCCATCCGGCGAGCACAACGCCCCGAGCGGCAAAACCCACCCGCCGGACAATTGCCGTCGACCTGACAGTTGGCCGAGGTCGAAGCCGACACGTAAAGCTCGATTCCTGTCGCTCTGCCTTGCATCGGTCGCAGATCGGGCCCCCGCAGCAATCGGAACTCTTTGCGCAGCCCTGAGGCCGCATAGCCCAGCGAGGCAAGCGAGCCCGAGAAACCTGCATCTGAAGAGCCCGCCGCGTCGTTCTCGCAGATGCTGATTGCGACTCCACCCGTGTCTGCGGCGACCTTTAGATAGCGCGAGGCAAAATAAGCGACTTCGATGCCACTGCCAGGCAGCGCAGCGTTGACACCCGATTTCGGGCACGGTGTGCCGTTGGTCGATCGACAGCAGCCAATGTGCTGAACGAGATCGCCGAACTGCGCTGGCACGCCGGCATCCGCATCGCCGTTGACCGCGACGACTGCCGCGAGCGCGACGAGCTCTGCGTTGCCGTGGCCTTTGTACGTTTCGAGGAAGCGGGTGAAGTACGCCGTCGATCCATATGCGTTCGGTTCGGCAAGCAAGATGTCGGAAGCGCACCGGCATCCGGGGTCAGCGGTGCAGACGATCTGGCTCACCAACGGATTGCACGACGAGTCGTCTTCATCGCTCACCACGATCACGTACAGCGCCGCATCCGACCGAATGAACTTCTCAGCGGTCGGGGTCGACAGGTTCGCCGGGTTGGTCAGCGCGAGGTAGACAGCAAGCAGCCCGCGTTCCTGCGCGCTGCCGTTCGTGCCAACCAGCGACATCTGATTGAAGGCGAGCGCGGCGGTGCTCGTTGATCCGCCGACTGTCGCACTGGTGTTGCACAGCGTGCCTCCCGCCATCTGCGGAAGACAGGCGATGTAGTCGCCCGAGCGCGGAGCCAGGTTCCACGGCCGCAGCGCGCCGCGTACCGCGGGATCATCGGTGTCCGTAGTCACCACCGCGATGTGAAAGTCGATGGGGGGGGTCGCGGTGACCAGCTGATTAATGAAGCCGTTGAAGCTCGCAGCCAGGCGCGCCTGTTTGGGAGCCATCGACCCCGAGCTGTCGACGACCCAAAGGATGTCGACCTTGCGCACCGACAGCTGCTGAAACACGTCGCACCGGCGCGCGGTGTTGATCGCGAAGTGCTCGTTTTCCATCGTCGGATCAACGAGCACGCTCGGAGCACCCGTGTCGACCTGCGCGCTGCCGGGCACCACGACAAACGGCTCGACAACCGCTCGCGTGCGCGCGCGATCCTGACACGCCGTCAGCGCGCTCAAAGCCAAGATGAAAACAATTGCACCTCTATGCATTTTGAGCCGCGCGTGCCTAGCACAGCGGCTAGGCAGATAGACAACGGTTTCCTCGCCTTATCTCAAGGAGTTGGGCA